>NZ_JBQKDN010000056.1:0-319 GCF_052121815.1 Collinsella sp. LCP19S3_B6 | reverse complement strand
GGTATGCCATGGAGAACGGTTTCGCGAACGACATGTCCGCCGCCACCTTCCTGCCCGAGCTCACCAACACCAACGCCCTGGGCTACCTGTCCATCATCATCTTCAACTTCACGGGCTTCGAGGTCATCTGCACCTTCGCCAAGGACATGGAGAACCCGACCCACGACATTCCGAAGTCCATCATCCTGGGCGGCCTGACCATTGGCGCCATCTACCTGTTCGCTGGCTTCGGCATCGGCGCCGCCATCCCGGCCGACTCCATCGACCCCGACTACGGCATGATCGTCGCAGTCGAGACCATGGTGGGCGATTCCGTGCT
>NZ_JBQKDN010000055.1:0-371 GCF_052121815.1 Collinsella sp. LCP19S3_B6 | reverse complement strand
GTCGTCCGCGTCGTCAGCGCCAAGGGCCGCGAGACCGAGTACAAGGGCCTCACCCCCGAGCTGGCCGCCCAGCGCCTCGCCGAGGAGGCCGAGGAGAACTAGGGCACCCGGTTCCGGGCACCCCGGCCCCGGGCACCCCGGCCTCCCCGGGGGCGTGCCCGGGCGACGGGTCCGCCAACCATTCCCCGGGGCGGGTGCAGGCGATAGCTCCGGCAGCCGCCGACCGCCCCGACCCCTCTCCCGTATCCCTCGTGCGCCCCGTCTCCGCGCACCTGGCTACGTCGTCGCCCGCCGGTGCGACCCCGTGAAAACCGGCGCCGGGCGCCCCGACCTCTGCCGGGGGACGGGCGCCCGCCATCTCTTGGTCCTAG
>NZ_JBQKDN010000054.1:0-372 GCF_052121815.1 Collinsella sp. LCP19S3_B6 | reverse complement strand
TCGAAGAGCCCGATCGCCGCCTTCCTGGCCTCGATGTCGTGTTTCACTCTCAAGTCGACACGCATAAAAAGCCTCCCATTTCTCGTGTCCAAGAAATGGGAGGCAGTTCAGGACAACCTGTGCCCCCGTTTTTTGTTCTGCGACCCTCAAACCGCCTCCCCTGGGACCAAATCGACGGCCTCTTCCAAGCCGCGTGGTATCATTCCATTCCAGGGCCAGCCAACGTTTGCCCAGATAAAACCTGCCAAAATAAACCTGTCCCTTTTAATATGAGAAAGCCATTGTCAATAGGCGTGTTTGTTCGGGCCCGGTTTTAAACCGGGCTTTTTCGTTTCCCGTCGGGAGGGCCCGCGCACGCTGCGCGTTTAGTCG
>NZ_JBQKDN010000053.1:0-610 GCF_052121815.1 Collinsella sp. LCP19S3_B6 | reverse complement strand
AGGCTCGTCACGGGCGCCGGGGAAGTCGAGCTCAGCGTGCCGAAGCTCCGCGGGGCGACCTTCCAGACGGCCGTCATCGAGCGCTACCGCAGGCGCGAGACCTCGGTCGAGGAGGCCATCGTCGAGATGTACCTGGCGGGCGTCTCCACCAGGAGGATCGAGGACGTCTCCGAGCTCCTGTGGGGAGCGCCGGTGTCCTCCGGCACCGTCTCCAACCTCAACGAGAGGGCCTTCGCGTCCATCGAGACATGGCGGCAGAGGCCGCTCGAGGGCGGCTACCCCTACGTCTTCGTCGACGGTATCTACCTCAAGCGCAGCTGGGGAGGGTCCTACGAGAACGTGGCCGTGCTGGTCGCCATCGGCGTCAACTCCGCCGGCGACCGGGAGGTCATCGGCTGCTCCGAGGGGTACACCGAGTCCGCGGAGTCCTGGCGCGAATTCTTCTCCTGGCTCAAGGGACGCGGGCTCTCCGGCGTACGGCTCGTCACCGGCGACAAGTGCGCGGGGATGCTCGGTGCGCTCGAGGAGGTGTTCCCCGGGGCCCGCTACCAGCGCTGCACGGTGCATTTCTACCGCAACGTGCTGGGAAGGGTTCCCGTGACCAGGCGGA
>NZ_JBQKDN010000052.1:0-630 GCF_052121815.1 Collinsella sp. LCP19S3_B6 | reverse complement strand
TGAAGTTGAAGATGATGATGGACAGGTAGCCCAGGGCGTTGGTGTTGGTGAGCTCGGGCAGGAAGGTGGCGGCGGACATGTCGTTCGCGAAACCGTTCTCCATGGCATACCAGATGCCCAGGGCGCCGACGATGACGGCAACGGCGACCTTGATCAGGGCGCCACCGTTGAGGACCCACTCGGAGTCGGCCGCCTTGGAGCGGCCCATGAGGTAGACGATCCACACGAAGGCGAGCTCGATGCCCATCTTGGCGATCAGGTTGAACTCGACGCCAAAGACCATGCCCAGGATGTCGGGGAACATGGTCGCCAGCGAGGCGATCCACAGCGGGTAGTTGACCCAGTAGTAGTACGAAATGCGGGCGCCCCACTTGTCGCCCAGGCCATCGCGTACCCAGTCGTAAATGCCGCCCTCGCCGTCATAGGTGGTGCCGAGCTCGGCGACGACCATGCCGTAAGGGAGCAGGAAGGTCAGGATCAGGAAGATCCACCAGAAGAACTGCTGGTTGCCAATGGCAGCAGCAGGAGCGGCGGCCTCGCAAACGAAGACGACGCAGATGATGGTCGAAATGACCGTCAGGAAGGAAAGCTTTTTCTTTCCGTCACTCATATTTAATCCTTTGCTCAGTC
>NZ_JBQKDN010000051.1:0-662 GCF_052121815.1 Collinsella sp. LCP19S3_B6 | reverse complement strand
TGCGCCGGTTCCCGGTCCGACCGGGCCGCGCGGCAAGGAGATATATTGCCAGACCGGAGGGGCCCCGGGGGCGGGAATCCAGCACTCCATATTTTGTTCACAAATGAACCAGAGGGCCCTGGAATCCGACAGGGTCTAATCGACGATCGTATATCTCAGACAGACCGTATGACCTCGGTGTTCATGCTGTCCGATGTATACGTATCGGTTATAGACCCAAACCAGAATTAAATAGCACCTAGGAGATAGATTGCGACGGTTCCCCTTATAAAGCCTTTACGCGACAAAGGACCCCGCCAGACAGCGCTGGAGCCCCATTAGTGTGCAATCCTAGCCGAAAGACGTGAAACGCGAGAAAAGATTGATTTGTAATCTAAATTGGCAGATCCATCTAGGAAATACGCAACCAGCCAAAGGAGCGTTCCTAAGTGCGGACTGTAAAGAACGAGTCCCAAAAACAGGCCTCGAAAAGAATCAACCCACTTCATATGCTATTGCAACTTCAGAATAAAGAAATCAACTATCTAGAGCCACGGATCAATACAAACGCAAAAAAGGGGGAGACCGCGAGGCCTCCCCCTTCTCGATTCTCGATGACGGCTCGGTGCCGTCCACCGGTCAGCGGCGCCCTGGCCTCCCACGGGCTGGCCCCGCAGTACTCT
>NZ_JBQKDN010000050.1:0-812 GCF_052121815.1 Collinsella sp. LCP19S3_B6 | reverse complement strand
GGGGCCCCAGCGCGACGTGCTCGAGTACTACGTCACGGCCGCGAGGTGCGCGGAGTCGGACCGCCGGCAGCTCGAGAAGAAGGTGCTCGCCCTCGCCCGGACCGACCGGTGGCGCCCGGCCGTCGAGGCGCTCTCCTGCATCAAGGGAATCGACACCCTGACGGCCTTCAGGCTCGCAGCCGAGGCGGGCTCCTTCACGAGGTTCCGGACGGCCCCGGCCTTCGCGAGCTGGTGCGGGCTGGTCCCGTCGGAGCGCTCGAGCGGCGAGACCGAGCGGCGCGGCGGGATAACCAAGACGGGCAACCGGCTCGCCAGGACGGCGCTGGTGGAGTCGGCGTGGCACTACCTGACGTGCACGCCCCGCCCGAAGGCCCCGGCGCCCGGCGCGGACGTCCCCGCGGCGATCCGGGCGCGCGCCGACGACTGCACCGCCAGGCTCTGCCGTCGCCGCGAGGCGCTGGCGGCGGCGGGCAAGAGCCCGTGCAAGGCAAACGCCGCCGTCGCGCGCGAGCTCGCCTGCTGGGTCTGGGAGATCGGGCGCCGGGCGGAGGGGACCCTCGGCTGACCCCGTCGGACAACAAGCCTCCCGCCGGGAGGGCCCGCGCCTCGACGCATCGCCGGCGCGCGTTCACGACCCTTTTTTGGGCAGCCCAAGGCAAGGGCCGCGCCCGTGAACAAGACTGGTTTCGGACGAGCGCGCCGGACGGAGAATCGAAATGCGGTGGGGTGCGCGGACATACCGGGCTGACCGCCGGCAGCGCGCCCGCAAGAGCCCGCGGATATTAGCTTGCCAGGCAAGCGTCGACTAAACG
>NZ_JBQKDN010000049.1:0-850 GCF_052121815.1 Collinsella sp. LCP19S3_B6 | reverse complement strand
GGACTCAAGTCGCCCTGTTAAGGCTCGCTTTCGCTCCGGCTCCCTTTCGGTTAACCTCGCCCCGCGCCAGCGACTCGCTGGCTCATTCTACAAAAGGCACGCCGTCACACCATAAAGGTGCTCCGACTGCTCGTGGGCGCACGGTTTCAGGTACTGTTTCACTCCCCTCCCGGGGTGCTTTTCACCTTTCCCTCACGGTACTGGTGCGCTATCGGTCACAGGGTAGTACTCAGGCTTGGATGGTGGTCCACCCAGGTTCGGACCGGGTTTCACGTGCCCGGCCCTACTCAGGGACCGCGTCGCGCCGTCCGGTCTGGGTTCGCGTACGGGGCTGTCACCCGCTGCGGCCGGCCCTCCCATGCCGTTCCGCTCCCCAGCCGGACCTGCGCCCGGGGGCGGCAGCCCCCGGATGCGCGGCCCTGCAACCCCGCCGGCGGAACCCCTGCCGGGTACGCCCGCTCGACGGTTTGGCCATCGGTCCCCTTTCGCTCGCCGCTACTCGGGGAGTCTCGAGATTGATTTCCTCTCCTCCGGGTACTTAGATGTTTCAGTTCCCCGGGTTGTCCTCCCCGGCCCTATGCGTTCAGGCCGGGGATATCCGTACTGCTACGGATGGGTTCGCCCATTCGGAGACCCCCGGGTCGAAGGATGTGTGCTCCTCGCCGGGGATTATCGCAGCTTGCCGCGTCCTTCATCGGCTCCCTGTGCCAAGGCATCCGCCGTGCGCCCGTGGTATCTTGCGGGACCGCTCCGGGCCCGCGGGATATCCACGTGTCGCTAAAGTTAATTAATCGATATCATGAATAGCGCTCTCATGTCGCAATTCGGGTATCTCATACCGCGGCACAGC
>NZ_JBQKDN010000048.1:0-852 GCF_052121815.1 Collinsella sp. LCP19S3_B6 | reverse complement strand
TGTCCTCTTTGTGGTGGAACGCTGGCTCCATTGATGTTCCCCAGATAAAACCTGCCAAAATAAACCTGTCCCTAATTGGCAGGTTTACCGTGTCTAACTTATGGAGAAGGTATGGCGGCGCGGTTTGATGCTGCAAAGTAAACAATGGTGAACTATATTGTATGCAGCAACGGAGCAGGCAATAGGCGATGAAAAAGCCTGCCCTGTTGAGTTTGATTCGCATTCCTCCCCTCTGTGCGATTCAACGGTGTACTTCAGGAAAGCGCCCGCCGGCTGCCATGGTCGGCGGGCGCTTTCCTGTAAGCATGGGGCAAACCCATCAGGTCTGTTATCCCATAATGAGGTACTGACGTTTGGTTTTAGGGGGGCACTAACTTTGATTGTTAGTCCCGCTTACAGCAACCGATCTTGGTAAATCCCTGCGGCGCTTCTTCGCCTGCGGGGATTCTTGGGCTGTCGCTTCCCAGATATGCTTCTACATGCCGCGCGAACGCTTGCCACGACCACTCGTCTTTATCGGCCTCAAGCCGATCGGGAGAAATCGCGTTGAACAGGCACGTTGGAATCTCGTGCTCGTGCAGATTCTTAGCGATACACGGTGTGCAGCCCTTCTCGTGGTTGACAGGGTTAAATGGGCATTTCCGGTCGTTGCAGGTACAAAACGCAACTGAGCTCATGGGACTCCTTCCGGTCGGTCGGGTCTGCCGTAAAAGCTGCCGCATGTTAAACAATAGGGTGTCATTGCTTAACAGGATATAGCCTCAAGGTGCTTGCGACTTAGGGGTTCTGCCAAGCGGCTGAATATCTCGGCGACCGACCTCTGAAGAAAACAAAACCGCCGCAACGAGGATT
>NZ_JBQKDN010000047.1:0-1014 GCF_052121815.1 Collinsella sp. LCP19S3_B6 | reverse complement strand
CGGCCTATAGGACAAAATGTGTGTCCCGATAGAACATCCGTTTCCATCCATTAATCCAGCCAGAACGGGTACGGGTCCCTGTGGTGGAGGTCCTCCCACACGGCCCTGTCGCCCCATTCCGGCCCTCCGTCCTCGCGCGACGGCGAGGCGGAGTAGACGCTGAACAGGAAGTCGATGTCCGCGTCGGTCGGCATCGTGGCGAGCTTCTCGCGCGCCGTCCTCGCGTCCCCCGAGTGCGCGTGGCACCACCAGAACACCGCCTTCACGCGCTTGACCGACGTCAGCCCCCGGTGGTTGCGCAGGACGGCCCTCAGCTGCGAGTTCACCCCTCCCTCGATCATGTTGTTGGTCGACGGCAGCGGGCCGGCCTTGGCCAGGGCGGGGTCGAGGTAGGTGAACAGCGTCCCCGCCGACACCAGCGACGACAGCGACGAGCGCGCCCGCCTCAGCCTCTCGTGGGTGTAGACCCTCCTGCCGTCCACCACGGTTCTGTCCTCCAGGAAGTCGGCCCAGAACCCGCACCAGTCGAGGTAGCGCTCGACCCAGAGCTCGGCCTGGTGCAGCGTCTCGATTCCCATGAGGTCGCGCGCGATGAGGTAGAGCTCGCGCCCCGCCTGGAGCTTCGGCCGCGTCGTCGTGTAGCGCTTGACCTGCGAGAAGGCGTGGAAGGTGCATCTCTGGACCCTGGTGCGCGGCCAGGTCTCGCGCACGGCCTTGGCGAACCCGCTCCCGCCGTCGGTGACGACCACCTCGGGCGCCGGGATCGGCGCCAGGAGGGCCGACCACGCCCTCGAGTTCTCCGACCTTGCCATGTACCAGGAGACCACCCTCTCGCCGCTGCAGCATATGAGCACCACGAGGTCGCGCGCGACCCAGATCCCGTCGACGTAGAGCACGCGGTGCAGCTCGCCGTCGGGGACGGGCATGGGCCAGACCTCCCAGAACTCGGCCGTCCTGCGCCTGAAGGACCGCCCGCCGCCCGGCATCGCCGCCTGGGAGTCCTTGGAGAGGAGC
>NZ_JBQKDN010000046.1:0-1046 GCF_052121815.1 Collinsella sp. LCP19S3_B6 | reverse complement strand
CTCCGAGCTCGCCCGCGTCGAGTGGCACAGCGTGGGCGGCGTGTGCAGGCGCGTCTACGCCGAGCTGGAGGCCGCGCGCGGCGCCTCGAGGTTCGACGGCGTGCGCCGCATCGGCATCGACGAGACGTCGTACAAGAAGGGCCACAAGTACGTCACGGTGGTCGTCGACCACGACCGCGGCTGCCTCATCTGGGCGCACGAGGGCACCGGCAAGGACGTGCTCAACCTGTTCCTCGACGAGCTCACGCGCGAGCAGAGGCGCGCCATAGAGGTGGTGACCGCCGACGGCGCGAGGTGGATAAGGCAGCTGGTCAAGCGCCGCTGCCCCAACGCGAGGTGGGTCATGGACCCCTTCCACGTGGTCCAGTGGATGAACGACGCGCTCGACGCCGTGCGCTGCGAGGAGTGGAACGCCGCCAGGGCCGCCGCCAGGGCCGCCAGGCCCAGGCCCGAGGGCAAGCGCGGCAGGCCTGCCAAAGGCGAGCTGCCGCCCGAGGAGGTCAGGGCGCTCGAGGAGGAGGCGGCCTCCATCAAGGGCAGCCGCTACGCGCTCGTGAAGAACCCCGAGGACCTCACCGACGGCCAGAGGGCGAGGCTCGAGGCGCTCAAGAAGAGGGCCGGCTCGCGGCTGGTCAGGGCCTGGGAGCTCGAGGAGGACCTGCGGGCCGTCTTCCGGGCAGCCGACGGCTCCGAGGCCGCCGAGCTGCTCGACGACTGGATGCACAGGGCCGCCTACTGCAAGATCGCCAAGGTCGTCGCCGTGGAGAAGAAGGTGCGCCGCCGGCGCGACGACATCATCGCCGCAGTCGAGCTCGGCATCAGCAACGGGCGCGTAGAGGCCATCAACAACAAGATCAAGGTGACGGTGAGGATGGGCTACGGCTTCCGCAACACCGACAACCTCGTGGCCCTGCTCATGCTCAGGTGCGGCGACTGCCAGCCCCAGCTCCCGGGTCGCCCGGTGAAGGCGAGGAAGAAGGGCGTGAAGGGAGCGAAGAGCGTTGCTGCCTAGGCTAGCCCCTTGTCACACAAACTACCGAAGCCTC
>NZ_JBQKDN010000045.1:0-1186 GCF_052121815.1 Collinsella sp. LCP19S3_B6 | reverse complement strand
GGTATGCCATGGAGAACGGTTTCGCGAACGACATGTCCGCCGCCACCTTCCTGCCCGAGCTCACCAACACCAACGCCCTGGGCTACCTGTCCATCATCATCTTCAACTTCATGGGCTTCGAGGTCATCTGCACCATGACCGATGACATGGCCGATCCCGCTCGCGATATCCCCAAGGCTATCGTCGTCGGTGGCGTGGCTATTGCCGTCATCTACCTGTTCGCTGGCTTCGGCATCGGCGCCGCCATCCCGGCCGACTCCATCGACCCCGACTACGGCATGATCGTCGCAGTCGAGACCATGGTGGGCGATTCCGTGCTCTTCAAGGTCATCTGCATCGCCTTCCTGATCACCCTGTTCGCCAACATGGCCGCCTGGTCCTTCGGCGTCAACTCCGTCGCCCGCTACGCCGCCGAGCACGGCAACATGCCCAAGGTCTTCGCCTCGATGGTCTCCGAGGACGACATGCCCAACGGCGCCAACCTGGTCAACGCCGTCGTCGCCTCCCTGGTCCTCTGCCTGCAGCTCGTTCCCGTCGACGCCATCTCCAACGGCGTCTTCTGGATGCTCTTCGGCACCTCCGTCGTCTTCCTGCTGCTCACCTACATCCCGATGTTCCCGGCGTTCCTCAACCTCCGCAAGAACGACCCCAACCGCGAGCGCATCTTCACGTTCCCGTTCAAGGGCGCGATGATGAAGGTCATGCTGGCCATCCCCTGCATCGAGCTGATCCTGGCCATCGTCGCGACGCTGGTGCCGTTCTCCGCCGCCGAGGTCGGCGAGAAGGTCCCGATGATCGTCATCTTCATCGTGCTCATGCTCATCGGCGAGGTCGTCCGCGTCGTCAGCGCCAAGGGCCGCGAGACCGAGTACAAGGGCCTCACCCCCGAGCTGGCCGCCCAGCGCCTCGCCGAGGAGGCCGAGGAGAACTAGGGCACCCGGCCCCGGGCACCCCGGCCTCTCCGGAGGCGTGCCCGGGCGACAGGTTCGCCAACCATTCCCCGGGGCGGGTGCAGGCGATAGCTCCGGCAGCCGCCGACCGCCCCGACCCCTCTCCCGTATCCCTCGTGCGCCCTGTCTCCGCGCACCTGGCTACGTCGTCGCCCGCCGGTGCGACCCCGTGAAAACCGGCGCCGGGCGCCCCGACCTCTGCCGGGGGACGGGCGCCCGCCATCTCTTGGTCCTAG
>NZ_JBQKDN010000044.1:0-1225 GCF_052121815.1 Collinsella sp. LCP19S3_B6 | reverse complement strand
AAGCAGACCAGGTACACATACGAGCAGAAGGTCGCCGCCGCCTCGGCCGTGGTCGACGGCGGCATGGGCAAGCAGGACGCCATGAAGGCGTTCGGGGTCATGTCCCTGGCGCCGCTCAAGAGATGGTGCGCGCTCTACCGCGAGGGCGGCGCCGAGGCGCTCAGGCCCAAGCCCAGGGGCAGGCCGAAGGGGTCCGGCCCCAAGTCGCGCGGGCGCACCCGCGAGCAGGAGCTCGAGGAGCGCTGCCGAAGGCTCGAGACCGAGGTGGCCTACCTAAAAAAATTGCGTGCCCTGGTCGAGAGGGACGGGCTCTGACCAGGGCGAAGGTCGAGGCCGTGAGCGCCCTGCGCGCGGAGGGGTGCAAGCTGGGGAGCCTGCTGGAATGCGCCGGCCTGGCCCGGTCCAGCTACTATTACGCGCTGTCGCACCCGGCCAGGCCGACGCGCCCGGAGCTGCGGGACGCGGTGGCGGAGATCTTCTCGCGCACGGCCAACGGGTGCGGCCACCGCCAGGTCGCCATGTGCCTGCGCGCCGAGCTGGGCGCGCGCATAGCCAACAAGACCGTGCTCAAGATGATGCGGGAGATGGGGGTCCGCTGCGGCATCCGCCGCGAGACCGACTACCATAGGTACAACTCGTACAGGGGGGTCGTGGGCGAGACGTTCGAGAACGTCATCGGGCGCGACTTCGCCGCCGACGGGCCGTGGCAGAAGATGGGCACCGACGTCACCGAGTTCAAGCAGCCCTGGGGCAAGGCCTACTTCGCGCCGGTGTACGACTTCGGCAGCAAGGAGATAGTCGCGTGGTCGACGTCGACCAGCCCGGACATGGCGCAGCAGGCCGAGCTGCTCGACCAGCTGCTGGCGAAGATGCCCGAGGGCGCGACGCCGGTGCTCCACAGCGACATGGGCTGGCAGTACCAGCACGCCGCATGGTGCGGGAGGCTGAAGGACGCCGGGATCGTCCAGAGCATGTCCAGAAAGGGCAACTGCATCGACAACGGCGCCACCGAGCAGGTCTTCGGCCACATGAAGGACGAGTTCTTCCGGGGAAGGACATGGCCCGACTTCGAGTCCTTCAAGGCGGACCTGGACGCGTACGTCGCCCATTGGAACACGAGGCGAAGGCAGGTTAAACTGAAGGGGCTGACCCCGGAGGAGTTCCGGAACCAGCCCCTTGCGGCGTAGTTCTTATTTAAGCCGTCCAAGTTTTGGGGTGCAGTTCA
>NZ_JBQKDN010000043.1:0-1281 GCF_052121815.1 Collinsella sp. LCP19S3_B6 | reverse complement strand
GGGACTGCGGACAAAAAGTTGGACCGTTGAGGTCCGGAACGGAGTCCGCATGGCATACAGTAGGAGAATGGTGGAGAGGGCCAGGGCGCTTCGCGGCGCCGGGCTCACCGTCATGGAGATAACCGAGATACTCGGCGGGCCCGGCAAGACGTCCGTCTGGCGCTGGATCAGGGACGTGCGCAAGCCCGCGGGAAGGGCCGGTGGAGGAATGGACCTGCCGCGACTCGTCGGGGACGGCCCCGACTACCCCGACATCGATCCGGAGGACAAGGACGCCCTGATCGAGCGGCTCAGGCTCGAGAACGCGGTGCTGAGGGCGGTGCAGGACGTTTTAAAAGCCGGGAGCCTCGACGGGATGTCGAACAGGGAGAAGACCCTGGTGATAGACCGCCTGAGGCCGTGCGGGAAGTGGTCCTTGAGAGAACTCACGAGTTCCTTGGGGATATCAAAGAGCTCCTATGAGTACCAGCGCCGCGCGATCGCGAGGCCCGACCGGCGCGCGCCCCTGCGCGCGCTCGTGCGCAGGATCTTCACCGAGGACGGCGAGGGGGCGCGGGGGTACCGCTTCGTGACGGCGCGCCTGCGCGAGCTCGACGAGCCCGTGCGCGCCTCGGAGAAGGTCGTCCTCCGCATCATGCGCGAGGAGGGCCTGGTCCCCAGGTGGATGAGGAGGAAGAGGAGGCCCTACAGCTCCTATGCGGGCGAGCCGACGCCGGCCCCGCCGAACCTCGTGCGCCGCGACTTCCGCTCGGCCCTGCCGAACTTCCTGTGGCTCACCGACATCACCGAGTTCAGGCTGCCCTCCGGCAGGAAGGTCTACCTGTCGGCCATCAGGGACTGCTTCGACTCCTCGGTCGTGGCGTGGAGGGCCGGCGAGAGACCGGACGCCGCGCTCGCCAACTCGACGCTCGAGGACGCCTGCGCGCTGCTCGCGCCCGGCGAGCGCCCCGTCATCCACTCCGACCGCGGCGGCCACTACCGCTGGCCCGGCTGGATCTCGATCTGCGAGGGGCACGGCCTCGCCAGGAGCATGTCCGCCAAGGGCTGCAGCCCGGACAACGCGGCGATGGAGGGCTTCTTCGGCCTGCTCAAGAGGGAGTTCTGGCACGGCAGGGACTGGTCGGGCTGGACCCCTGCCCGCTTCATCGAGGAGCTCGGGGGCTGGATCGGCCGATACAATACGGAGAGGCGCAGCGATGCGCTCGGCGGCCGCACGCCGGCCGAGTTCCGCGCCGCGCTGGGAAGGGCCGCGTAACGGTCCAAGAAATCGTCCGCAGTCCC
>NZ_JBQKDN010000042.1:0-1281 GCF_052121815.1 Collinsella sp. LCP19S3_B6 | reverse complement strand
GCTTCAAGGCACCTTGCTCGCTCTGGCGGGTTTTCGCTCATATGACCCAATCCGCTGTCAAGAGCCACAATGGCCCCGCCGACCGCTTGCAATCGGTCGGCGGGGCCTGCCGTTGAACCCGTCCCGGTCCGCCCCCGGCATGTCATCGACGCCTTCGGCTCAGTCTCATATCCGCGGATACCGTTCTGTCGGCCCGCACTCCATTCCTTCGGCGAGGTTCCCCAAGTCTGTCGAGGCGCATGCGGAGGGCTCCGCGCGCACAGCGAAATAGGGGGTATCCCCGAAGGCCGCCCGGCTCGCCGGGACGGGGGGCTATGTCTATTCCGCGCCCTCCCGGCACATCATGCCGAGGGCCCAAAGCCACCTCACGAGCTCGGCCGCGGTGGCCGCGTTGGCCTTCGCCGCGGGCATGCCGCGGGCGAGCATCTCCTCGCGCCGCCGCAGGAGCCGCTCGGACCCCTTCCTCCCGTGCATCCTTATCTCGAGGGGCACGCCCGTGTCCCTTGGCATGAGCTTCGGCTGGTGCCGTGCCGCGGCGTAGCACCATGAACCCTCAACGGCCAGCTTCCTCACGAGCGCGTTGCCCGCACCGCTGATGCCTCCGAGCCGCACGGAGTCGCCACTCGACCTCTGACTCGGCGCGAGGCCGAAATAGGCCGTGACCTGCCTTCCGGAACGGAACCTCGTGAAGTCGCCGACCTCGGCCGAGAAGGCCGCGGCCAGCGCGAAGGCGCAGCCCTTGATCGACTGGAGGGCGGCCACCTCCGCGGCGATCGGGCTGGCATCCACGGCGGCCCTGTACTCGGAGAGCAGGTCCGCCCGGGCCTCCGCCGCGGCCTCGACCTCGTTCCTCAGGGCGGCGAGCGTCCGAACCCCGCCATCGTCCTCCGGCCTGACCTTGTCGAGCCACCTCAGGAAGTCGTAGGTCCAGTACTTCCTCGGGTTGCCGGCGGGCGTGGTGCCGCCGTAGACGAACCCCCGCTTTGCGAGGAAGGCGAGCAGCCGCTGCTTGGCGGTCGCCAGGCGCGCGGTCGCCCCGTCGTAGGCGCCGGCGAGGTCCCTGATGCCTTCGACCTCGGGGGAGGGGACCCATACGGGGGAGATGTCGTGGGCGAGTATCGCCTTGGCCATCCTGGCGGCGTCGTTCCTGTCGTTCTTGGAGGCCGAGTCGGCGGCCGACCTGGGGATCTTCGAGACCGCGGCGACGACGCACTCGACGCCGAGCCCGGCGAGCTCCCTTTGCGGGGCGAAGCCGAGGTAGCCGCTCTCGTAGGCCGCGAG
>NZ_JBQKDN010000041.1:0-1455 GCF_052121815.1 Collinsella sp. LCP19S3_B6 | reverse complement strand
TGAACTGCGCCCCGAAACTTGGACTGAATAAATAGCGACTACGCCGCAAGGGCCCGGTTCCGGAACTCCTCCGGCGTCAGGCCCTTCAATCTTACCTGCCTGCGCCGCGTGTTCCAATGGGCTATGTACTCCTCCAGGTCGCGCTTGAAGTCCTCGAAGCTGCCCCACTCCCTGCCGCGGTAGAACTCGTCCTTCACGTGGCCGAAGAGCTGCTCGGTGGCGGCGTTGTCGATGCAGTTCCCCTTGCGCGACATGCTCTGGGTGATGCCCGCCCCCTCCAGCCTGGAGGTGTAGGACTCGTGCTGGTACTGCCAGCCCATGTCCGAGTGCATGGTCGGTGCCGCCCCGTCGGGCAGGGCCTCGAGGAGCCGGTCGAGCATCCTGTGCTGCTGGGCGAGGTCCGGAGAGGTCGATATGTCGCTCGCCACGATCTCCTTCGTGCAGAAGTCGAGCACCGGGGCCCAGTAGGCCTTGGCGCCGGCGACCTTGAACTCGGTGACGTCGGTGCCGAGCTTCTGCCACGGCCCCTCGGCGCCGAAATCCCTCGCGATGACGTTCTCGAACGTGCTCCCCACGAGCCCCCTGTAGGAGCTGTACCGGCGGCGGGAGCCCCGGCGGCGTATCGCGCACCGGATGCCCATCTCGCGCATCATCTTGAGCACGGTCTTGTCGGCCACGACCGCGCCCAGCTCGGCGCGCAGGCACATGGCTATCTGCCGGTGCCCGCAGCCGTTGGCGGTGCGCGAGAATATCTCGGCCGCGGCGTCGCGCAGCTCGGGCCTGGTCGGCCTCCGCGGGTGCGCCAGCGCGTAGTAGTAGGTCGACCTCCTGAGCCCCGAGCACTCCAGCAGGTGGCGCAGGGAGTGCCCCTCCGCCCTCAGCGCCCTCACCGCCTCGGCCGCCGCCCTGGTCAGAGCCCGTCCCGCTCGACCAGGGCGCGCAATTTTTTTAGGTAGGCGACCTCGGCCTCGAGCCTGCGGCAGCGCTCCTCGAGCTCCTGCTCGCGGGTGCGGGCCCGGGGTTTCGACCTCGACCCCCTCGGCCTGCCCTTCGGTCCGGGCCGCAGCGCCTCGGCGCCGCCCTCGCGGTAGAGCCTGCACCAGCGCTCCAGCGGGGACTTCGACCTGATCCCGAACTCGGCCATGGCGTCGGTCTTCGCCATCCCGCCGTCGACCACGGCCGACGCCGCGGCGACCCTCTGCTCGAATGTGTACCTGGATTGTTTCCCGCCCATGGACAGCAGCGCCTCGCTTCCGAACGCCCGGTATACCCACTGCCATTCTCTCACGGTCTCGCGGGGGACGGACAGGGCCTCGGCCGCCGGCTTGCAGCCGACGCCGGCGTCGAAGAGCTCGACGGCCCGCCTCCTGGACTCCAGGTCGTGCTTCACCCTGAGGTCTATACTCATGGAAAACCTCCCATTTCCCGATGTCCAAGAAATGGGAGGCAGTTCAC
>NZ_JBQKDN010000040.1:0-1651 GCF_052121815.1 Collinsella sp. LCP19S3_B6 | reverse complement strand
GCCAGCCCCAGCTCCCGGGTCGCCCGGTGAAGGCGAGGAAGAAGGGCGTGAAGGGAGCGAAGAGCGTTGCTGCCTAGGCTAGCCCCTTGTCACACAAACTACCGAAGCCTCCTTTTTTCACCTGCTGAAGGTTATCAATCTTCTTATTGAGTATCTCGGCATTCTTTCTTCTGCCAATGCCCTGGCGGGCAGATCCACCCCCCTTTCGGCTGGTTCGGGGGCACAGGCATGCCCTGACGGGCAGATCCACCGCCCTTTCGGCTGGTTCGGGGTCGCAGGCATGCCCTGGCGGGCAGATCAGCGCCTTTTCGGCAGGTTCGGGGGCGCAGGCATGCCCTGACAGACGGCTGCATTGCCCATATGCGTTTTGCGCGCGAGGACCCTGTTGCTCCTGTCAAAAGCGTGGCGAAATGAAGTGGCCCAAAAGAGGGCAGCAGAATACCGAAATCCCAGCTTGAAATAGCTCAGCTATTTGTCACTGTGCGGTTCTGCCTGCTATGATTAGCCATGCACTGCTGGGGAAGACTCATCCGCTAGAATTGCTTGGACGAAAGGAGACGCAATGGTACTCGACAGATACGCGCGATTTGCTGACAGCGCCGACGTGCTCTCTTGCCCCCTTTGCCACAGCGCCCTGAAGCTGCAGGAAGGGAGCCTCGTATGTCCGAAGAGGCACTGCTTCGATATCGCAAAGCAGGGGTACGTAAACCTTCTAGGGCCCTCCAGGCAGTCAGCCCACTACAGCAAAGAATCCTTTGAGAGCCGCATGGCAATCCTGGAGGCAGGGTATTACGACCACGTGAAAGAAGCCGTCCTCACCGCGGTAGGAAGGGCCCTTTCCCCAAGCGAGGGTCCTGCAGCTGTGAACGCGACGCCATTCCGCGTGCTCGACGCGGGATGCGGAGAAGGCTTCTATGCACGTGCAATCCGAGAAAACCTCTGTGTCGACGTGGTGGCGTTTGACCTCTCAAAAGACGCCATGCTGATGGCGGCCCGCCACGATTCCAGAAAGGCGGTCAAATGGCTGGTTGGCGACCTGACGAACATCCCCGTGCTGAAAGGCTCCATCAACTGCGTGGTGGACGTATTCGCTCCCTCGAACTACGACGAATTCAAGCGCGTTCTCACCCCAACCAGAAACGCCTCCGCGCCAGGAGTGCTGGTCAAAGTGGTTCCAGGCAGCAATCATCTTACGGAGCTGCGCCACCTTGCTGAAGGATCTTTGCGCAGCAAGGAATACTCAAACCAGCTGGTGACCGATTGCTTTGAGAAGCACTTTAAGATGACCGACCGCATCAAGGTGACGCGCACCTTCGAGATGTCCGAAAGGGACGTCCGCGTGTTCGCCGAGATGACGCCGCTGCTGTTCGGCATCGACGCGGAGTCCCTAAATCTATCGCGTGTGAAAAGCATCACCATCGAGGCTGAATTGCTGGTGGGCACCCCTCGCTCCCAAGGCCCTTCATGAGCTCAGCCAGCTCATCATCCTCTTAATTGCAGGGCTGAAGGACAGCCCTTGTCAACCGCCCCAGAAGAAATCTGGCTCTTCGGTGGTTTCTGTGGGAGAGATTCCGGCATAGGCCCAGCTCAGCGGGCGAAAACAACGATCTGGAACTGAAACGGCCCCGGGAGGGGCCGTTTCCGCGTCATC
>NZ_JBQKDN010000039.1:0-2209 GCF_052121815.1 Collinsella sp. LCP19S3_B6 | reverse complement strand
CCCCATCGCGCCGAGAGTACTGCGGGGCCAGCCCGTGGGAGGCCAGGGCGCCGCTGACCGGTGGACGGCACCGAGCCGTCATCGAGAATCGAGAAGGGGGAGGCCTCGCGGCCTCCCCCTTTTTCGTTTCTCAGGCAATTTAACTAAATTACAATTTTTACAACGATATCATCTGCCGTCTTATTCAGACGTTCACCGTTCTCCTGACAGTCTCACGCACTCAATGGATTACTATCTACTTAAGCGTGATACTGCGCTTGACCTGTTTTAGGCGGGCCGTTTTATTGATTATGAAGGAAGGACGCACATGGCAGATGTTCACGAGCTGCTTGATACTTGGATTGCCAATGTCAAGGATGATGAGCTGCTGACCGAGCTCAACACGATGAAGGAGCAGGGTGACGAGGATGCCATCACCGATGCCTTCTTCCAGGATCTTGCCTTCGGTACCGCCGGCCTGCGTGGCACGATCGGTGCTGGCACCAACCGTATGAATATCTATACGGTCGGCCGTGCAACGCAGGGCTTCGCCGACTATCTCAATGCGACTTTTGAGCATCCGACGGTTGCCATTGCTCGCGATAGCCGCAATAAGGGCGAATTGTTCGTCAAGACGACTGCTGCCATTCTTGCAGCAAACGGCGTGACTGCTCTCGTGTACCCTAAGATTTCTCCCGTGCCGACGCTTTCCTGGGCCGTCCGCGACCTTAAGTGCTCCGGTGGCATTTGCATGACCGCTAGTCATAACCCTGCGCCCTATAACGGCTATAAGGCATATGGCCCCGACGGCTGCCAGATCACTAGCGAGGCCGCCGATGCAATTTCTAAGGCTATCGCCGAGACCGATACGTTCACTGGCGTGAAGTCCATGGACTTCGATGAGGCTCTTGAGCAGGGTCTGGTCAAATGGATCGATGACTCGTGCCTCGAGCGTTATTACGACGCCGTTCTCGCGCGCGGCGTGACCAACCTTTCTGCCGAGGAGATCGCTGGCGCTCCGCTTAAGCTCGTCTACACTCCGCTCAACGGCACTGGACTCATTCCCGTCACGACGGTGCTCGAGCGCGCCGGCATCACCGATGTCACGGTTGTTCCCGAGCAGAAGGACCCGAACGGCGATTTCCCGACCTGCCCGTATCCTAACCCCGAGATCCGTCAGGCCATGCAGAAGGGAATCGACCTGTGCGAGCAGGTTCACCCCGATCTGCTGCTTGCAACCGATCCTGACGCCGACCGTGTTGGCGTTGCTGTTAAGAATGGTGATGACTATCTGCTGCTGACCGGCAATGAGATGGGCGTTCTGCTGCTCGACTATATCTGCAAGACCCGTGCCGCCCGCGGCGAGGATCTCACCAAGAAGGTCGCGGTTACTACCATTGTTTCTTCCGCCATGGTCGATGCTCTGGCCGAGGAGTATGGCTTTGAGCTCCGTCGCTGCCTGACGGGCTTCAAGTACATCGGTGACATCATTACCTCGCTTTCCGATGCTGGTGAAGTCGATCGCTTTATCTTCGGTTTCGAGGAGAGCTACGGTTATCTGGCCGGCGACCACGTGCGCGACAAGGACGCCGTGAGCACTTCGCTTCTGATTTGCCAGATGGCGCAGTATTACAAGCTCCAGGGCAAGAACCTTGCCGATGCGATGCACGAGCTGTACGAGAAGTATGGCTACTATCACAACAAGACGATTTCGCTGAGCTATCCGGGCGCTGAGGGTGCAGCAAAGATGGCCGGCATCATGGCTGGTCTGCGCGAGAACCCGCCCGCGGAGCTCGCAGGCTCCAAGATCGAGGCCGTTGTGGATTACAACACGTGCGTGAACGGTCTGCCGAAGGCTAATGTCATTGAGTTCGATCTTGAGGGTGGCAACAAGGGTATTGTCCGTCCTTCCGGCACCGAGCCCAAGATCAAGCTGTACATCTTCGCTAAGGGCGCGGATGCCGCCGAGGCTGATGCAGCACTTGACGCGATTGAGGAGTCTGGCCGCAAGCTGCTGGCCTAGGGCTTGATAAACAGACTGTTACCGATAAGAAGGGAAGGGGGTCTCGCAAAGGGCCCCCTTCTTTTGCTCTAACGTTTGGTCGATGAATAATAAATATGTAGGAGCTGTGTGCAACCAGATTCCCGCCCCGCGGGCCCCTCCGGTCTGGCAATATATCTCCTTGCCGCGCGGCCCGGTCGGACCGGGAACCGGCGCAGGCGTGCACCT
>NZ_JBQKDN010000038.1:0-2624 GCF_052121815.1 Collinsella sp. LCP19S3_B6 | reverse complement strand
ACGGCTCGGTGCCGTCCACCGGTCAGCGGCGCCCTGGCCTCCCACGGGCTGGCCCCGCAGTACTCTCGGCGCGATGGGGCTTAGCTTCCGGGTTCGGAACGGGACCGGGCGTGCCCCCCATGCTCTGGCCGCTGACCGGTGGGCGGCGCCCACCGTTACGGTGCCCGGTGTCTCATCCACGTGCCCTGGGGGCCGCATGGCGCATAGGAGAGATCCGACTCGGGGGCATCCTCGTGCCCGGACCGCGCGTGAGCGCTGGGTCCCGCGGGCCGCGAGGTGCGGTTCCGGAAGAGCTCGGGCGATTAGTGCGGCTCGGCTGAGGGCGTCGCCGCCCTTGCACCTGCCGTCTATCGACCAGGTAGTCTACCTGGGCCCTTACCGGAAGGAGAACTAATCCCTGGAACGGCTTCCCGCTTAGATGCCTTCAGCGGTTATCCGCGCCGCACGCGGCTACCCGGCCGTGCCGTTGGTCGACAACCGGTTCACCGGAGGTGCGTCCACCCCGGTCCTCTCGTACTGGGGGCAGCCTCCATCGATTCTCCTGCGCCCACGGAGGATAGGGACCGAACTGTCTCACGACGTTCTGAACCCAGCTCGCGTACCGCTTTAAACGGCGAACAGCCGTACCCTTGGGACCTGCTCCAGCCCCAGGATGCGATGAGCCGACATCGAGGTGCCAAACCTTGCCGTCGATGTGGACTCTTGGGCAAGATCAGCCTGTTATCCCCGGAGTACCTTTTATCCGTTGAGCGACGGCCCACCCACTCGGGGCCGCCGGATCACTAGAGCCTGCTTTCGCACCTGCTCGGCTTGTGGGCCTCGCAGTCAAGCCCGCTTGTACTCTTGCATTCAAAAGGACGGTTGCCGACCGTCCCGAGCGGACCTTCGCGCGCCTCCGTTACCCTTTAGGAGGCGACCGCCCCAGTCAAACTGCCCGCCTGGCACGGTCCCCGAGCCGGTTGACGGCCTCGGGTTAGGACGCCGGTCGCGCGAGGGCAGTATTCCAAGGGCGGCTCCCCGGGGGCTGGCGCCTCCGGATCTTCGCCTCCTGCCTATCCTCTACACGCGGGACCAGCGGCCAATGCCAAGCTGCAGTGAAGGTTCACGGGGTCTTTCCGTCCTTCCGCGGGTAAGTCGCATCTTCACGACCAGTGCAATTTCACCGGGTCCATGGTCGAGACAGCGCCCAAGTCGTTGCGCCTTTCGTGCAGGTCGGAACTTACCCGACAAGGAATTTCGCTACCTTAGGACCGTTATAGTTACGGCCGCCGTTTACCGGGGCTTGGCTTCGGGGCTTCGCGCGGTGCGCTAACTCCTCCGCGTGACCTTCCGGCACCGGGCAGGCGTCAGACCCTATACGTCGCCTTGCGGCTTCTGCAGAGTCCTGTGTTTTTGGTAAACAGTCGCTTGGGCCTCTCCACTGCGGCCCGCCTCCGCTCCCGGAGCAAGTCCGTTCACGTACGCGCGGGCACCCCTTCTCCCGAAGTTACGGGGCCATTGTGCCGAGTTCCTTGACCATGGTTGACCCGATCGCCTCGGTATGTTCTACCCACCCACCTGTGTCGGTTTGCGGTACGGGCGCGCACGCGCCTGCCTAGGGGTTTTTCTAGGGACCTCGGGCTCACTCGCTTCGCTTAAGTGCTTCGTCCGGAGCCTCGCCCTCGATGCGGACCGGATTTCCCTGGTCCGCGGGCCGCGCTCCATCACGGGGACGTCCAGAACCCCGCCGAGCCACCCCCATCCGTCGCCCCGTCGGTCGTAGCGCCGCGTGCGCGGTGCAGGAATGTCTGCCTGCTGCGCGTCGGCTACGCCTCCCGGCCTCGCCTTAGCCCCCGACTGACCCTGGGAGGATTAGCCTTGCCCAGGAAACCTCGGGTTCACGGCGGACGAGTTACTCTCTCGTCTCTCGCTACTCATGCCAGCATTCTCACTCCCATGCGCTCCACCGTCGGTCGCCCTCCGGCTTCTCCGCCCATGGGAAGCTCCCCTACCGATTCTATAGATAAAATCCCGCCGCTTCGGTGTCCAGCTTAGCCCCGTGTATTGTCGGCGCATGTCCACTCGACCAGTGAGCTGTTACGCACTCTTTGAATGGATGGCTGCTTCTAAGCCAACATCCTGGTTGTCTGGGCGGACGCACATCCTTTGCCACTCGGCTGGAACTTGGGGACCTTAGCGGGCGGTCCGGGCTGTTTCCCTCTCGAGCACACAGCTTAGCCCACATGCTCTGACTGCCGCGCTCTGGGCCGCCGGCATTCGGAGTTCGGTTGGATTCGGTAGGCGGCGAAGCCCCCTCGTCCATCCGGTGCTCTACCTCCGGCGGTGAACGCGCGACGCTAGCCCTAAAGCTATTTCGGGGAGAACGAGATATCTCCGGGTTTGATTGGCCTTTCACCCCTATCCGCAGGTCATCGCCGCCGTTTTCAACCGACGTGCGTTCGGCCCTCCACGGGGTCTTACCCCCGCTTCAGCCTGCCCACGGATAGCTCACCCGGCTTCGCGTCCGCGGCGCGGGACTCAAGTCGCCCTGTTAAGGCTCGCTTTCGCTCCGGCTCCCTTTCGGTTAACCTCGCCCCGCGCCAGCGACTCGCTGGCTCATTCTACAAAAGGCACGCCGTCACACC
>NZ_JBQKDN010000037.1:0-2820 GCF_052121815.1 Collinsella sp. LCP19S3_B6 | reverse complement strand
GTCTCCGCGCACCTGGCTACGTCGTCGCCCGCCGGTGCGACCCCGTGAAAACCGGCGCCGGGCGCCCCGACCTCTGCCGGGGGACGGGCGCCCGCCATCTCTTGGTCCTAGGCCGCGGGCAGCCCGCCCGCGGCAGACGATCGTTCGGTTTGGAGGAAATCTTATGCGTACGATCACCGAGTCCGAGTCCACCCCGAGGGCCGACGGCTTCTTCATGCCCGCCGAGTTCGCCCCCCAGGACCGCGTGTGGATTGGCTGGCCCCACCGCACCGACACCTGGGCCCACGGCGCCAAGCCCGCCCAGAAGCAGTATGCCGCCATCGCCCGCGCCATCTCCGAGTTCACCCCGGTCTACATGTGCGCCAACCAGGTCGACTACGCCAACTGCAAGGCCGTCTTCGAGAACGACGAGAACGTCACCGTCGTCGAGATGACCACCGACGACGCCTGGTTCCGCGACACCGGCGCCACCTACGTCATCAACGGCAAGGGCGAGAAGCGCGCCAACCACTGGCACTTCAACGGCTACGGCGGCCTCATCGACGGCCTCTACTTCCCGTGGGACAAGGACGAGCAGATCGCCCTCAAGATGGCCGAGCTCTCCGGCTGCCGCCGCTACCGTCCCGACGACATGATCCTCGAGGGCGGCTCCATCACCGTCGACGGCGAGGGCACCCTCGTCGTCACCGACCAGTGCCTCCTGTCCCCCGGCCGCACCTGCTCCGCGGTGCTCGAGGAGGAGGAGGACCCCGAGTCCCTCTGGCCCAAGTACCGCAAGAAGTTCGAGCCCTGGAGCGAGGAGCTTCGCGGGTACATGACCGAGCACCTCAAGGACTACCTCGGCGTCGAGAAGGTCATCTGGGTCAAGGAGGGCATCGACCCCGAGGAGACCAACGGCCACATCGACGACGTCGCCACCTTCATCGCCCCGGGCGTCATGGTCTGCATCTGGACCGACGACCCCGAGTACCCGTTCTACGAGCAGTGCCACGCCGCCTACGAGACCCTCTCCAACGCGGTTGACGCCAAGGGCCGCAAGCTGAAGGTCTACAAGCTCTGCATGCCCGTGAAGCCGCTGTACATGGACCAGGCCTCCTGCGACACCATCGACGCCGACGAGAACGCCGAGCCGCGCGTCCCCGACGAGCCGCTGATCGCCTCCTACATGAACTACCTCGTGACCAACCACGGCGTCATCGTCCCGCAGTACGGCGACGAGAACGACCAGCTGGCCGTCGACACGCTCCAGGAGATCTACGACGAGGTCTGGGGCGAGGGCGTCTACAAGTGCGTGGGCGTCAAGTCCGACCAGGTCGTCTACGGCGGCGGCAACATCCACTGCATCACGCAGCAGGAGCCGTCCGCCTAATAGCCCGGCTTGCCGGGGCGCGGCGCCCCTCTTTCACGGGAGTCCGCCGCACCCCGGAGGCCCGGCCGGCAGGCGAACGGGGCCGCCTGGCCGGCCGGCCGGGCTTTCCCCGGGCGCTCCGCTGCCTCCGCACCGGAGCGCCCTTCCCCTTCGATTGGATACCCGCCTGGCCTGGGACCTGTTGCGGGTTAGGCCAATTGTTCGCTTGGATATCCCAGGTCAGGCGCGTATCCAATTGCCGAAAGTTCCCGGTCGTATACGCGGCCGTCTTGATCGGAGTGTCCATGTACCAGCGTATCGTCATCTACACGCGCCTGTTCCGCGAGCGTTGGTCCAACACTTGCATCCCTTCTTCTCCTTGGGATGGCACCTGCACCGGTGACGCGGCCCGCAACCCTGCCTTGGGCTGCGCCTTCGGTGCAGATGCCATCTTTTTTGCTGTAGGGGGAGCGTGCCATGGCAGGTAAAAAGTTCTCCCTGTTCGAGGTCATCCTCTCGGTTATATGCGTCGTGTTTACCATCGAGGCGGCCGCTCCGGCATCCGCCATGGGCAACGTGCAGTTCTTCTGGTGGGCCTTCCTCATCATCACGTTTTTGCTTCCCTATGGCCTGGTGGTGGCCGAGCTCGGTACGGCGTTCGATTCCGAGGGCGGCCTGTACGATTGGGTCCGCCTGGGCTTGGGCGACCGTTGGGGTGCCTGCTGCTCCTGGTGCTACTGGGTCAACTTCCCGCTGTGGGTTGCAAGTATCGCCTGTATGTTCCCCAGTGTCATCAATGCGGTATGGGGCATCGAATTTTCGCTCGGGGCCCGGATTGCCATCGAGCTTGCCTTCGTGTGGGGCGTCACGGTCATGGCGATGCACCCGGTGGCCGAGGCCGATTGGGTCATGGACGGCGGTGCCGTCATCAAGGTGCTCATTACCGCCGTGGTGGGAATCGTCGGCATCTGGTTTGCCTGCGATAACGGCTTTGCCAACGACATGTCGTCTAAGACCTTCATTCCAGATTTGGGCGACACCGATTCGTTGACGTACCTATCGATCATCCTGTTCAACTTTATGGGCTTCGAGGTGGTCGCGACCTTTGCCAGCACGATGAAAAACCCGTCGCGTGATATCCCCAAGGCGGTTATCGCCGGCGGCGTCGCCATTGCGGCGATCTACATTATCTGCGGCATCGGCATCGGGGCCGCGGTTCCCACCGAGCGGCTTTCGCTCGATTCGGGCATTGTGGACGCGGTCGCCGCCATGCTGGGGCGCAGCCATCCGCTGACGATGGTCGTGGGCGCGGCCTTTTTGGTGACGCTGTTCGCCAACATGATCTGCTGGAGCTTTGGCGTCAACAACGTGGCGAGCTATGCCGCGCGTCACGGCAATATGCCGCGTCCCTTTGCGCTGGTGTCCAAGAGGACCGGCATGCCCAATGGCTCGGCACTCATTAACGGTTGTTT
>NZ_JBQKDN010000036.1:0-5585 GCF_052121815.1 Collinsella sp. LCP19S3_B6 | reverse complement strand
TCGACTAAACGCGCAGCGTGCGCGGGCCCTCCCGACGGGAAACGAAAAAGCCCGGTTTAAAACCGGGCCCGAACAAACACGCCTATTGACAATGGCTTTCTCATATTAAAAAGAAAAGCCCCCGTTGCCGGGAGCTTTAAAGTCAATTGGTGCGGCGTATAGGATTCGAACCTATGACGTTCTGATTCGTAGTCAGACCCTCTATCCAGCTGAGGTAACGCCGCAACGCACGGATTATTATGCACGCGAGGCCCCGACGGGTCAAGCGACAATTTGAAAAAATTTTACGATGTGATGATTATGCTGCTCGCGCCTCGACCGAGGTTCGAATCCATGCATGGCTTCCAAAAAAGAAAAGCCCCCGTTGCCGGAGGCTTCAAGTTCGATTGGTGCGGCGTATAGGATTCCGCGCATCCGCTTCGCGGATCCGCACCGGCTTTGCCCGCCTGCCGGCGCGCTCGCCCGCTCGCTAAAAACGCTCCGCGTTTTCTTTACGCTCGCGCCTCGACCGAGGTTCGAATCCATGCATGGCTTCCAAAAAAGAAAAGCCCCCGTTGCCGGGAGCTTTAAAGTCAATTGGTGCGGCGTATAGGATTCGAACCTATGACGTTCTGATTCGTAGTCAGACCCTCTATCCAGCTGAGGTAACGCCGCAGCGCAAGACATATGAAACCATTTTAGTTAATTGGAGTCAAGCACAATCTTGATTTTTTTCTAGACCATTTTCCTCATGCAGCTCCGCATGTATCACCGTTCCCCATACGATCGATCGGCTTTTCAACCACATCGAACCCAACACCGAGTTCCCTCAATAGCGAGCGCACCCGCTGGGCGCAATCATACTCGGCAAACGAGATACTCAGCATGCGTGCCACCTGGTTAGAAGTCCCGACTCCATAGAACCGTTCGAGTGTTGTAAGTCCTTCGTGCGTCACAAAGGTCTCAACTACATGTGGCGACTCCTCAAAGCACCATTGGGTCAACGGACCCTCGCTCGTTTGCCTCACCACCAAGCCACCCATACCCGATGGCTCACACGTAACTAGCAGGTGCTCCCCACCTTCATCGCTCTCAAACAAAACTACCCGCTCATCAAACAGGTCCATCACATCCCCCTTCTCTCGCTCGTATCTAGTAAAAGAATAGCAGGTAGACGATCGTATACAGAACATTTGTTCGTGTGTTTTCTATTGAGCTGTCCGCGCGACATGGTAAGGCTCCGCGCACAAAAAGGCGCCCCGGATAGGGGCGCCCCCGCAAATCGCTTATGCAGCAAACCTACGCGACCGGCTCGATCTTCTCGAGGCCGCCCATGTAAGGACGCAGAACCTCGGGGATCGTAATGGTGCCGTCGGCGTTCTGGTAGTTCTCCAGAATGGCGGCCATGGTGCGGCCAGCCGGTAGACCGGAACCGTTAAGGGTGTGCAGGTAGCGCGAGCCCTTGAAGTTCTCGGGATCGCGATACTTGATGTTGGCGCGGCGGGCCTGGAAGTCGCCGCAGTTGGAGCAGGAGCTAATCTCCTTGTAGGCGTTGTAGCTCGGCAGCCAGACCTCGATGTCGTAGGTCTGACGGGCAGAGAAGCCAAGGTCGCCGGTGCACAGGCTAATCACACGATACGGAAGACCCAGCTGCTGAAGCAGGAACTCGGCCTCGGCGGTCATGCTCTCGAGCTCCTCGTCGGACTCCTCCGGCTTGGCAAACTTGACCATCTCGACCTTGTCGAACTCGTGCTGGCGGATGATGCCGCGGGTGTCGCGACCAGCGGAGCCGGCCTCCTCGCGGAAGCAGGGGGTGAAGGCGGTGTAGCGGCGCGGCAGGGTGTCGGCATCGAGAACCTCGCCGGCGTGCAGGTTGGTAAGCACGACCTCGGCGGTGGGGATCAGGAAGTTATCGCCCGAGACATGATAGGCGTCGTCCTCGAACTTGGGCAGTTGGCCCGTGCCAAACATGGTCTGGCGCTTGACGACGACGGGCGGCCACCACTCCTTAAAACCACGGCTGGTGTGCGTATCGAGGAAGAAGTTGATGAGGGCGCGCTCCAGACGGGCGCCGGCGCCACCGAGAACGGTGAAGCGGCTACCGGAGAGCTTGTTGCCGCGCTCGAAGTCGAGGATGTCGAGGTCGGTGCCCAGATCCCA
The DNA here is from genome assembly GCF_052121815.1 of Collinsella sp. LCP19S3_B6. Classification (NCBI taxonomy): domain Bacteria; kingdom Bacillati; phylum Actinomycetota; class Coriobacteriia; order Coriobacteriales; family Coriobacteriaceae; genus Collinsella; species Collinsella sp. LCP19S3_B6. The sequence goes on along the minus strand of NZ_JBQKDN010000036.1, from coordinate 3,446 downwards.
GTGCGGTTTAAAGTCGAAGTCGAACTCACGCGGGGTGCCCCAACGACGGCGCTCGATGTTCTCGTCCTCGTCCTTGCCGTACGGGGTGGCCTCGCAGGGAATGTTGGGCAGGTGAGCCATAAAGTCGTACTGCTCCTGCTCGAGAACGGTGCGGCGCTCGGCCAGACCGTCGATCTTCTCGTTGACGGCGCGCACGGCCTCCTTGGCGGCCTCGGCCTCGTCCTTCTTGCCCTCTTTCATCAGGGCGCCGATCTTCTTGGACTCGGCATTACGCGTGGCCTGGAGCTCCTCGACCTCGGTGATGACGGCACGACGCTCATCGTCGAGCTCAAAGAACTTCTCGCGATCCCAAGACGTCTGGCGGTTAGCCATGGCGGTATCGATGGCATCGGGGTTCTCGCGAACAAACTTGATATCAAGCATTAGATCCTCCGGCGATATACATTCCATTTAGGTTGCAACCTTGTACATGTATGGGCAAGTATATACTTATGAGCGTTTACGACCCAACTCAACTACGCAAGAAGGCACCCAATGGACGCAGTTTTTTCCTTTTTGTTTGGCACCCGCACCGGTTTTGCCATCCTTTTCGCCGGCGGTATCCTGCTGTTTGCGATTCTTGCCTTTGTAATGGAGAAGCGCACCCATAAGCTCTACGTCGACCGCGGGCCCAAATCCGAAGAAGATCAAGACAGCTTCTGGGACTAACCTGCCATTTAGGGACAGGTTTATTTTGGTCGGTTTTATCTGGGCAAACGCAAGCGCCCCGCAACCGGTATCAACCCGGTTGCGGGGCGCTTTTCGCTATAGAGATAAAACCGCAGGAAAAACCTGCCAAAATAAACCTGTCCCTAAATGGCAGGTTTACTGAAGGGTGGCGTCGATGGCCTTGACCAGGGCGCTGCGCATGCCGGCATCCTCGAGCGCGACGACGCCCTTGATGGTTGCGCCGCCGGGCGAGCACACGGCATCCTTCATCGCCGCAGGATGCTGCCCAGTTGCAAGCTGCAGTTTCGCCGTACCCAGAACCATCTGGCTTACAATGCGATAGGCGTCGGCGCGCGGAATGCCGTGCTTGACGGCCGCGTCGCCCAGGGCCTCAATCGCCATGGCAACAAATGCCGGGGCGCAACCGCCCACGGTACCGCCCACAAACAGCAAGCTCGTATCGAGCTCAACGACAGTGCCAAGCTTTCCGAGCAGATCGAGCACCACGGCACGCTGCTCGCCGTTGAGCGTAGAGGACTTCTCGCAGGCGATGACGCCCTCGCCCACCGAAACCGGTGTATTGGGGACCGTCGAGATGTGCGCGACACCCGGCAGGACCTGCTCCCACTTGGCACTGTCCCAAGTCCAGGCGACCGAAAGGACGACCTTATCGGCAAGAGTATCCTTGAGCGGAGCGAAGGCCTTCTCGATCATGTACGGCTTGACCGCAGCAACCACGATATCGGATACAGCGACAACCTCCGCCGCATCACGACAGGCAAGTATCCCACGCGCCTCACAGCGCTCAACCAGGGCATCGTAGCGGCCCGCGCAGGCACACATGTCGCTCGCAGCCACACCGGCGGCAATCCAGCCATCGGCCATAGCGCTCGCCATATTGCCAAAACCGACAAATCCAATCTTCATATCTCATAGTCCTCTCAGACAGGTTCTTCAAATCGAGAGCTATTGTCCCACGGCATTGTTTCGTGTTGCCGACCTATTTGTGATACGGCTCACCACGGCTAATCTTGCAGGCGCGGTAGACCTGCTCCAGCAGCACCACGCGCGCCAAGTTATGCGGCAAGGTAATGCGTCCAAAGCTGAGCATTTCGTCAGCTCGTGAGCGAACATCGTCGCTCACGCCGTCCGATCCGCCAATCACAAAGGCGATGTCGCTGTTGCCTCGCAACATAAGATCATCGAGCCGCGCCGAGAGTTCCTCACTCGAGCGCTCTTTGCCCTCAATGGCCAGCAGAATCACATGCGCTCGGGGCGGCAGGGCTGCAAGAATCGCCGCTCCCTCCTTGTCGCGCGCGGCATCCACGCCGCCCGCCTTGGCCGGGTCGATATCGGCCACCTCGCGCATATCCACCTTGGCATAGGCGCCCAGGCGCTTGGTGTACTCGGCGCAGGCATCCTTCCAAAAACGCTCTTTGAGCTTACCGACGCATACAACGGTGCACTTCACGCGCGCCTACTCCTTCGAATCGTTTTGAACTTTGCCGGCGGTCAGCATCTGCTCGAACATAGAGGCCGACTGCGAAAAGTCGCTCGGCAGCACGACCGTCGATGTTTTACCCGTGCGAGCGAACTCCGTCATCATCTCGGACCATTGCGTAAACATGAACAGCTGGTTGGCCTCATCGTTGCCGACGCCCGTCTCCTGGATAATCTCGAGCGAATCCTTGATACCCAGCGCGATGGCCTTGCGCTGGTTGGCGATGCCTTCACCCGCCTTTTCCATTGCCTCGGCCTCGGCGGTCGCCTCGGTAACGCGCTTGATGCGGTCGGCCTCAGCGAGCTCCTGCGCAGCAGCGCGCTTACGCTGGGCGGCGTTGATGTCATTCATAGAGTTTTCGACCTCGGTCGGCAGCGCGATCTTGGTGATGAGCGTCGACACGAGGGTAAAGCCGTAGGCGGCCATCTGCTCGGATACGGTGGCGTTGACGTCCTTGGCAATGTCATCCTTCTTGGCAAATACCTCATCAAGGGTATAGACAGGGATGGAAGAGCGCAGGGCATCGGTAATGAAGTCGCGCATCTGGTCGACGGGCTCCTGCAGCATGTAGTAGCTCTTGTAGATGCCCGAATCTGCCGGGCCGGCTCCCATGTCATAGCTCACGTGGTACTGAGCAGAGACCTCAAGGCCGATAGTCACGTTGTCCTGGGTCTTAACGTCGATCCCAAAACCGTTTTTCATGGTGCGCAGACTCACCGTGGCGGCCTTGCGGTCGATCACGGGCACCTTCATGTGGAAACCCGCGTTGACGATGCGGTTAAACTTGCCCAGGCGCTCGATGATCACAGCATGCTGCTGTTCAACGACATAGCAGGCGTTGGGAAGCAGTAGCAACAAAATGATGATGGGAAGCAGAAGGCTCGTAAGGGCAGCGATAATACCGGATAACAGCATGGTCTCTCCTCCGATGGGCACACGTTGGCACTAGGATACCCGCACAAAGCAGCCATGTGACACCATCAGGAGGCCCATAACAAAAAAGCTCCCATTGCTGGGAGCTCTTTCTATCAATGGTGCGGGCGAAAGGACGTCCGCGTATCCGCCGCGCGGATCCGCACCGGCTTCGCCCGCCTGCCGGCGGACTCGCCAGCTCGCTAAAAACGCCCCGCGTTTTCTTGACGCTCGCTCCTTCGCAGGTTCAAGTCCCTGCGATGGGCCCATAACAAAAAAGCTCCCATTGCTGGGAGCTCTTTCAATCAATGGTGCGGGCGAAAGG
>NZ_JBQKDN010000035.1:0-5687 GCF_052121815.1 Collinsella sp. LCP19S3_B6 | reverse complement strand
ATCCCCGCACCGCGGAGAATCGAACTCTGTGCAGGGCGCGGGCGTAAAGAAAACGCGTAAGCGTTTTTAGCCCGCGGGCGAGGACGCCGGCAGGCGGCCGAAGCCGGTGCGTATTTGCGAAGCAAATACGCGGATTCTCCGCGCAAAGCCTCTACAAGGTGGAGTAGTCAATTTGGGACGGGGCTATTTTAGCTACCCCTATAAGCCAGTCGATATTAGTTCCGGTCCCCAATAATTCGTCGACAGTCAAAGGGCAGCTAAAATAGCCCCGTCCCAAATTGACTACTCACGTTGACGCCTCAAGCGGAAGTTGCATCTCAGAATCTACGCTCAGAATGGGATGCATTTTCCGGATAGGTTGTTGGCGGAAAGTCCATCCCGGAATCGCCCCCCAGAACGGGACGTGCTTTCCGCCAGTCGCCCCGTCCTCCTCAACTCCAAAACCCATGCGCTCTCCATCTCAAAACTGGGTAGAAGAAGGCCAAAACGAAACAGTAGGAGGTCAACATGACGGCAGAAGATAAGGCAAAGAACGCCGGCAAGGTCGCGCTCGTCTTGGAGGGCGGCAGTTTTCGCGGGCAGTTTACCGCGGGCGTGCTCGACGTCCTCATGGAGGCTGGCGTCGAGATTCCGGCTGTCTACGGTGTATCGGCCGGCGCCCTCAACGGCGTGAACTACAAGTCGCACCAGATCGGCCGTGCCAACCGCATCAACCTGACTTTCTGCAACGACAACCGCTTCATGGGTGCCGCATCGTTTGCGTCCACGGGCTCCATCGTGGGTTACGACTTCATCTTCAACGATGTCCAGGACCGCTTGGATCCCTTTGATAACGAGGCATTCGACGCGAGCCCCATCGAGATGTACGCCGTCGCGACGGACATGCTCTTTGGAACCGCTGCATACCTGCCGGTCAAAAGCGCCGTGCTCGACCTCGATGCCGTGCGCGCCTCGACGTCGCTGCCGCTGGTGACGCCGCCGGTCGAGATCGACGGGCACAAATACGTCGACGGCGGCGTAGCCGATTCGGTCCCCATCGAGCACGTGCTGGAGGAGGCCGGCTTCGATCGCGCGGTTGTCATTGTCACGCAGGACCGCTCGTACGAGAAAAAGCCCTACGAGTTTATGCCTGCCGCACGCGCCCGCTATGCCGACTACCCCTATCTGCTCGAGGCTATTGAGACGCGCCACGACCGCTATAACATCCAGCGCATGCATCTGTGGAAGTATGAGCGCGAGGGCCGCGCGCTGGTCGTTGCCCCGCAAAAGCCTGTCGAGGTCGGTCACGTCGAGCACGATCCGACAAAGCTTCTCGACCTGTATATTCAGGGTCGTCAGGAGGCAAAGCGTCTGCTGAGTGATATCGAGGCATTTGTCGAGCGCTAGCGTCGCGACATCATTACCGATGGACGACATGTGCAGAAAGTCTGGTCAGAGCCAAAATACCTGTTGACTCGGGCGACGGGCGGGGTAATATGGACGGGTTACTTGCAGAGCCCCGTGAATCTCTGTAACAACACGTACTGTACATGGAGGAGTCTAAGTGATTTCGAAATCGACTCACTACGCCAAGCAGGGCGAGGTCCAGCGCAACTGGGTTCTCGTCGACGCCGATGGTGCTGTCCTGGGCCGTCTTGCCACCCAGATCGCAATGATCCTGCGCGGTAAGAACAAGCCCCAGTTCACGCCCAACAGCGACTGCGGCGACTTCGTTGTCGTCATCAACGCCGATAAGGTCCAGCTTACCGGTAACAAGGCCGACACGAAGACCTATTATCGCCACAGCGGCTACAACGGCGGCCTCAAGGCTGAGAGCTTCCACCAGGCTATGGAGAAGCACCCGGAGAAGGTCATCGAGCGCGCCGTTCGCGGCATGCTGCCCAAGACCACCCTCGGCCGTGCCCAGATGACCAAGCTTAAGGTCTACGCTGGTGCCGAGCATCCGCATGCTGCCCAGAACCCCACGAAGATTGAGCTGGAGGCTTAAAGATGGCTGAGAACACCGTTGTCTACCAGGGTACCGGCCGTCGTAAGAACGCCGTCGCCCGCGTCCGTCTCGTCCCCGGCACCGGCAAGGTGACTATCAACAAGCGTGACGCCGAGCAGTATTTCGGCCGTCATCAGCTCGTTGAGAACGCCCTTGCTCCCTTCAAGGTGACCGATACCGCCGGTCAGTTCGACGTTATCGCTCTGTGCGATGGCGGCGGCATCTCCGGTCAGTCCGGCGCTCTGCGCCTGGGCATCGCTCGCGCTCTTCTGAACGCTGGCGACTACCGTGCTGACCTCAAGAAGGCCGGTTTCCTTACGCGCGATGCTCGCGTGGTCGAGCGCAAGAAGTACGGCCTCAAGAAGGCCCGCCGCGCTCCCCAGTTCTCCAAGCGTTAAGGTTTTTCTCCTTACGAGATACAATGTACAAGCGGGGCCTGCCGATTGCTCGGCGGGTCCCGCTTTTCTTTTTCGACTAGGGTGGGCGAGTGCGTTTTGCCCACTTGGGAAGGAGCGATCCTATGCCCCAGAACATCTTTGGCACCGACGGCGTCCGTGGCGTCGCCAACGCCGACCTCTCGTGCGACCTCGCGTTTCGCCTTGGCCGTGCGGCGACCAAGTTCCTTGGTCCGGACATTTGCGTTGGCCGCGATACACGTCTTTCGGGCACCATGCTCGAGAGCGCTCTGACCGCTGGCATTATGGCCGAGGGCGGTCGCCCGCACTGCTGCGGCGTTATCCCTACGCCGGCCGTGGCGCTGCTCACTGTCCAAAACGACCTCGACGGCGGCATCGTCATCTCCGCTTCGCACAATCCGCCGGAGTTTAACGGCATCAAGTTCTTTAGCCGCAAGGGCATGAAGCTTCCCGATGCCGTTGAAGAAGAGATCAGCGCCTGGGTCATGTCCGAGGAGGCCATGGCTGCCGACACGCTGCCGACCGGCGCCGGTGTGGGCCACATCATCAAGATGAAGGATGCTCGCAAGGCATACGTCGACCACGCTATCAGCACCCTCGACGGCCTTAGGCTCGACGGCCTGGTCGTTGCCGTTGACTGCGGTCACGGTGCTTCCTGCCAGACCACGCCTGCCGCGCTTCAGCGTCTGGGCGCCACGGTCCACGCCATCAATACCGACTACTGTGGCACCGACATCAATGTCGAGTGCGGCTCCACTCATCTTGAGCCCCTGCGCGAGCTCGTGCTGCGCACCCACGCCGACATCGGCCTGGCCCACGACGGTGACGCCGATCGCGTGCTGTTCGTGGACAGCGAGGGCAACGAGATCGATGGTGATTACATCCTGGCCATCTGCGGCTCTGACCTCGCCGCTCGCGGCAAGCTCGCCAACTCCGAGATCGTCTCGACCGTTATGTGCAACTTGGGCTTTTCCATCGCTATGAAGGAACAGGGCTTTGAGATGGTGCAGACCGCCGTGGGCGACCGCTACGTGCTGGAGCGCATGCTCGCGGACGGCGCCGTTATCGGCGGAGAGCAGTCCGGCCACATCATCTTCCTGGAGCACAACACCACCGGCGATGGCCTGGTGACGGCGCTGCAGCTGCTGGCCGTGCTCAAGCGCACTGGCCGCACCCTCACCGACCTTGCCGGCATCATGAAGAAGTACCCGCAGGTGCTCGTCAACGTGCATTCCGACAACAAGGCCGGTCTGGACGATTGCCAGCCCATTTGGGACGCTGTCGCTGCCGCCGAGAAGGAGCTTAACGGTCGCGGCCGCATTCTGGTGCGCCCGAGCGGTACCGAGCCGCTGGTTCGCGTGATGGCCGAGGCCGAGACGCACGAGCTGACTCAGCGCGTCGTTGACGACATCGTCGAGGTTGTCAAGCGCGAACTTCCCTAATGGTCAAAAACCAATGCCAAGTGGTAAACTACTAAAACTGGTTTTGATTATTGGTATGTCCAAGGGGGAGCATGTTCACTAAAGTCCTAAGGTCTTTTGGTATGCGTGGTCGGGTCCTTACGCTGGATGCTCCCATCTCGGGCGATGTCATTCCGCTTTCCGAGGTTAAAGACCAGACGTTTGCCACTGGCCTTTTGGGCCAAGGCGTTGCCATTCGGCCTACGGGCACGCGCGTGATTGCACCCGCGGATGCCAAGATCGAGGCGATTTTTCCAACGGGACACGCCGTTGCGCTCAACACGGTCGATGGCTTGGATGTTTTAATCCACGTTGGACTCGATACCGTTCAGCTCGAGGGCAAACACTTTACCGTGCATGCACAGGTGGGCGATATCGTCCATAAGGGCGATGTGCTTATCGAGTTTGAACGCGAGGCAATCGAGGCCGAGGGCTACGATGTGACGGTTCCCATTTTGGTGTGCAACTCTGTTGAGTTCTCGAGCATCAAGGGCTCCGTTGGCGAGCATGTCGAGGAGATGGATCAGCTCATCGTCGCTCGCGAGCGCTAACTCGTTCGCTTGCCCTTTGGCCTACAATTCAAACACGTTTACGGAGGGCGCCCTTGAAAGAGGGCGCCCTTCGTGGCAAGATGAAAAATGTCCGAGGCTAAAAGGCTTCGGGTCACCGTGGACGGGCAGGGGCCTCGACGCGGCTAGACACGAGATACATACATTACGCGACCTCGCCCTGGTGGCCGCACACGTTGGTTGCGGCCGACGCAGGCCGCGGGCAAGTGCTTGTAAGGGGAGCCTTGCCTCTCTTCTACGAGAAAGGATGCGTAATGAAGATCATTAAAGCTAAAGACTACGAGGATATGAGCCGCAAGGCCGCCAATATCATCTCGGCGCAGGTTATCCTTAAGCCCGATTGCGTGCTCGGTCTTGCCACCGGCTCCACTCCGATTGGCGCCTACAAGCAGCTCGCCGATTGGTACAAGAAGGGCGATATTGACTTCTCCGAGGTCAGCACCTATAACCTGGACGAGTATCGCGGCCTTTCGCACGATGATCCCCAGAGCTATCACTACTTCATGCGCGAGAACTTCTTCGATCACATCAACGTCGATCTGAATAACACGCACGTGCCCGATGGCTCCAACCCCGATGCCGCCGCTGCCTGCTCCGAGTACGATAAGATCGTCGCTGCCGCCGGTTACCCGGATCTGCAGCTGCTCGGCATTGGTAATAACGGTCATATTGGCTTCAACGAGCCCGATGACCACTTCTCCAAGGGTACGCACTGCGTCGACCTCACCGAGAGCACCATTCAGGCCAACAGCCGCCTGTTCGATAGCATCGACGACGTTCCCCGCCAGGCTTACACCATGGGTACCCAGACCATCATGTATGCCCGCATGATCCTGGTCGTCGCCAACGGCGAGGCCAAGGCTCAGGCTGTTCACGATATGTGCTATGGCCCGGTTACGCCCGAGTGCCCGGCTTCGATCCTGCAGCTGCACACCAACTGCGTCGTCGTTGCCGACGAGGCTGCCCTTTCGCTCTGCGAGTAGTACAATCCGAGCGATTTGTTATTACTTTGTTACAGGCTCCCGTTCTGCGGGGGCCTTTTTTATTATGCATATGCGGGATGGCGGCTAGCTTATAGACTCATGGGCCCCTATGCTGCGTCCGTCCGCAATATCTGCCAGCGGAATCAGAATGAGCGCGGGCTTGGTACCGTCAAGATTCTTTCGCAAATTGATTTAGCCGTCTCCGGCCCCGTCCTCTTCTAGCCCTCCGCCTTTCCCCTCAGCTCGTCCATCTCCTCCAGCTTCGACATGTC
>NZ_JBQKDN010000034.1:0-6356 GCF_052121815.1 Collinsella sp. LCP19S3_B6 | reverse complement strand
GCGTTTTCTTGACGCTCGCTCCTTCGCAGGTTCAAGTCCCTGCGATGGGCCCATAACAAAAAAGCTCCCATTGCTGGGAGCTCTTTCAATCAATGGTGCGGGCGAAAGGACGTCCGCGTATCCGCTGCGCGGATCCGCACCGGCTTCGCCCGCCTGCCGGCGGACTCGCCAGCTCGCTAAAAACGCTCCGCGTTTTCTTGACGCTCGCTCCTTCGCAGGTTCAAGTCCCTGCGATGGGCCCATAACAAAAAAGCTCCCATTGCTGGGAGCTCTTTCAATCAATGGTGCGGGCGAAAGGACTTGAACCTTCATGGGGTTGCCCCCATACGGACCTGAACCGTACGCGTCTGCCAATTCCGCCACGCCCGCGTGCAGGAATTAGAATAACGGAGCGCCACCGTGAACGCAAGAACTATTTTTGAAAAAGTTTGCGGGCATTGTCCCACGCAGCTTGCGCAATTGCCTCTGCTTTCTCTCCAGTACGATCGACACGGTCGTTAACCAGCGCGTTTGCCGTGATGGAAATCATTGCCGGCTCACACTCAAGACCGCGAATGGGCTCCGGAGCCATATACGGGCAATCCGTCTCGAACAAAATTCGATCGAGCGGGGTTGACGCAAATGCCTCGCGCACATCATTGTTGCGCTTAAAGGTGGCCGCGCCGCCATAGGCGACATAGCAGCCCAAACCCACAAAGCGCTCCATCGTGGCTCGGTCCTCGCCAAAGCAGTGCAGTACGCAACCGGCCTGGGGCACGCCGACCTCGCGCAACACGTTGTACGCATCCACATGCGAGGAGCGCTCCCCATCCGCATCCTCGTGGCGCAGATGCAACTCCACCGGTACGTTACGACGCACAGCAACTTCGAGCTGACGTGCCATGCAGTCGATCTGCACGCTGTGGGGCGCCGGCGCGATGCCGTCGTCGTAATCCATGTGGTAGTCCAGACCGATCTCGCCGATACCGACGCATAAGGGATCATCAAGCGCAGCAACGACCTGTGCATGAATGTCATCGGTATAGTCCGGCGCACCATAGGGGTGCACACCGGCGAGATACTTTATCTGCGGAATATCCCGCATCGGCAAAATCTCGCGCACCAGCCAGTCGCTATAGTCCGTCACGCTGCGTTTGTCGGCAATGGGATCAAAAATCGTCACCAACAGGTCGACGCCTACAGCCTTGGCGCGCACAAGCGTCTCGGGTACTTCCTTGCCCCAAAACGAGAGCAGGTGCGCGTGCGTATCGGCAAGCGGCGCCAAGGGCACGGGGCAAGCAACCGTCTTCTTTTTCTTGGTAAACGTCACGCGCTCGTCATTAGGCATCATGGATTAGCTCCTGAGCCAGACGGACAAAATCGGCAACGCCAAGCGTCTCAGCGCGTGTGGTGGGCGCGATGCCGCAAGCCTCAAAGGCGGCATCGAGCACGTCCCTGGCAAAGCCGTTGGCGCTCATGGAATTGCGGATGGTCTTGCGACGCTGAGCAAACGCAGCGTCAATCACGCGGGCCACAAACTCGCGATCAAGCCCCTCGGGCGCTACGCCGTCAACACGGTCGATGCGCACGACGGCCGAATCCACATGTGGCGCCGGCATAAAGCAGCGCGGCGGCACCTCAAAGCGACCCGTCACCTGCGCATACAGGCCGAGCTTTGCCGTATAGCCGCCGTAGGTCTTGTTACCCGGCGTTGCGGCAATGCGATCGGCAACCTCCTTTTGAACCATGACGATGGCGCGCTTGAGCGCGGGCATCGTCTGGAAGAACTGCAGAATGATCGTTGCTGCCACGTTATAGGGCAAGTTCGCGACAAATACCGTCGGCTCACCGCCCGCGGCCTGCTCAATCTGCTCCGGGCACACCTTGAGCGCGTCGCCCATGATAAAGCGGAAGTTGGCATAGTCGGCGGCATGGGCATCGAGCACCGGCTCGAGCTCGGGATCGGCCTCAATCGACGTGACGCACGCCGCCTCCTGAAGCAGCGCAAGCGTGAGCGTTCCAACGCCCGGACCAACCTCGAGCACGCGCTCATCGCCCGCAAGTTCGGAAAGCTCGCAAATACGCTCGATCACATGGTTGTCGATCAGGAAGTTCTGGCCCAGGCGATGCTTGGTCGCAAGGCCAAACTCCTCCAGCAGCTCCCTTGTTGCCGTGGGGTTTGCCAAAGGCGAAGTTGTCATAGTTGCCTCCTTAGCATGGTGGCGGCGTCTTGAAACAAAAGGGCATGGACCGTTGCGGCCATGCCCTTACACCTAAACAGCAGATTGCCGATATGGCGCGCGGCGTCTTAACCCAAACGCGGGAACAGCGGCTCGCCCTTCTCGACGGGCTGACCACCGGCAAGCAAACCCCAAGCGCAAATGCCCTTGAGGTCGTCGCTCGCGGCCTCGTCCTCGCACGACAGGCGGCGCAGGGCCTCGGTAGAAGTCTGGGGCATGAGCGGCATCAGCAGGTGAGCGGCAATGCGGATGGCCTCGAGGAGGTTGTAGATCACAAACGCCAGCTCGTCGGCCTTGGCCTCGTCCTTGGCAAGTGCCCAGGGCTCGGAGTCCTCGATGTAGTGGTTGGCGGCGTGGATGAGCTCCATAACCTCGTCTTTGGCTCCACCGTAATCGAGCACGTCCATCTTGGCCATGTAGCGCTCGGCCAGGCCATCGGCGATCTTTGCCAGCGGGTTATCGAACGCATCGAACGATGCGGGCTTGGCGGGCGCGCAACCATCAAAGTACTTACCGCTCATGTTGAGCGAACGCGAGATGAGGTTGCCCCAGCTGTTAGCGAGATCGGCGTTGTAGACCTGCTCCATGCGATCGAAGCTGATAGCGCCGTCGGTGCCGGGGACCACGTCGGTCATAAAGTAGTAGCGATAACCCTCGACGCCCAGCATGTCGATAACATCCTGCGGGGCAATGGCGTTGCCACGGCTCTTGGACATCTTCTCGGCCTTGCCAGTCTCGGCATTGCGCACGGTCAGGAAGCCGTGAGCAAAGACGTGCTCGGGCAGAGCCTCGCCAATGGCCATGAGCATAGCGGGCCAAATGACGCAGTGAAAGCGAATGATGTCCTTGCCCACAATGTGGAACTGCGCAGGCCAGCGATAGGCCAGCTCGGCACGGGCCTCGTCGGTGTCGACACCGTAGCCGACAGCCGTCATGTAGTTGAGCAGCGCGTCGAACCACACATAGGTCACATGGCCCTCATCGAATGGAACCTGGATGCCCCAGTCAAAGCTCGTACGGCTCACGGAAAGGTCGTTGAGGCCGCCCTCGACAAAGCTACGCACCTCGTTCATGCGGAATGCAGGCTCGACGAAATCGGGATGCTCGTCATAGAGCTTGAGCAGCTTGTCCTGGAAAGCGGAAAGCTTGAAGAAGTAGGACTCCTCCTGCACGCGCTCGAGCGGACGATGACAGTCGGGGCACAGGTGCTGGCCGACGCTGCCGTATTCCTCGTCACCCTTCTGGACCTGCGTGTCGGTAAAGTAAGTCTCGTCGGGCACACAGTACCAACCGTCGTAGCTGCCCTTATACAGGTAGCCAGACTCCTTCATGCGCTCCCACAGATACTGCACCGCATGATGCTGGCGCGGCTCGGTGGTGCGGATGAAGTCGTCGTTGGAGATCTCGAGTTTGCTCCAAAGCTCCTTGAAGTGCGGAGCCTGGCTGTCGGTCCACTCCTGCGGCGTCATGCCATGCTTGGCTGCGGCCTCGGCGACCTTCTCGCCGTGCTCGTCCATGCCGGTCAGGAACTTGACGTTATAGCCGGCGGAGCGGCGATAGCGAGCCTGGACGTCGGCGATGATGGTGGAATAAGCCGTGCCCAGATGCGGATCGGCATTGACGTAGTAGATGGGCGTCGTGATAAAGAACGAAGGCTTGCTTTGATCCATGGGGTTTGTCCTCCAGAAAAACGTTGCATACAGGGGATGATTCTAACGCAAGGGCTGGATATCCTCCATCTATTGCATATTGAGCACCATGGCATAGACATCGCGCTTGCGGCGTGAATACTTCTGAGACAGGCGCTTGGCCACCGCAGAGGCGGGCTCCCCCTCCTCGAGCGCGACACGGATATCCGCGCGCAGGGCCTCATCGGGATCCGCTGCCGCTGCGCCAACCGGCACAATGCCGGTCTCCTCGTCTTCACTCGGTGGCGCAATGACCAGCGCAATCTCGCCCTTTACTTCGCCGCGAGCACGCAGCCCCTCGGCAAGCTGGGCGGCGGGCCCGCGCAAGACCTCCTCGTGCAGCTTGGTGAGTTCGCGGCAGACGGCAACCTCACGCTGGGGAAAGACCTCCGCCACGGCCTCGAGCGTCGCCACGATGCGATGTGGAGACTCGTAGAAGATGAGCGCGCCGGGCACCACGGCAAGGCGCTGCAAACGGCGTACGCGGTCGCCGTGCTTTCGGCCCAAAAAGCCCTCGAAGAAAAAATGCTCGCAGGGAATACCGGACGAAACGAGCGCCGTGACGCAAGCAGAGGGCCCGGGAATAACTTCGACGGGCACATCGGCCTCACGCGCCGCCTCGACCAGCGCCTGGCCGGGATCGGACACGCTCGGCATGCCGGCATCCGAGGCAAAAGCGAGGGTCTCCCCCGCCAGCAGGCGGTCAACCAGGCCGGCGGCGCGGCTGGCGATCACATTCTCGTCACAACGGACAAGCGGCTTGGAAATGCCCAGGTGCATCAGTAGCTTTGAGGTCACGCGCGTGTCCTCGCAGCAGATCGCATCGGCGGCGGCAAACGCCTCGCCAACGCGCGGAGACAGGTCGCCCAGGTTGCCGATGGGTGTTCCGACCACATAGAGTTTGCCCGTATGGGCGCTGTTTTGCGTCATATCAACCTATTCAATCATGCCGCGCTCGAGCGTACCGAGCGCCGCGCGGGCGTCCCATGCTGCGATGCGTTTCTCGGTCTTCCACGTTTGGAAGAACCAACCGGCAGCCGGCGCAAACGAAGCCAGCTGATTGGCGATAAACACGCGCTCGTAGGCATTGCGGCCCTCGGGCGTAACCGACGAGTTGGCAAAGATCGCCGCGCCCGACCATTCGCCCACCAGCACGGGGAACCCTGTCGAAATCGCTTCTTTAAGCTCGCGCTTGTTGCGGGAAATCGCCGTCGTCAGCCCGCGGGGGCTCGTGATGTCGAGCGCATGCTCGTCGCGGTAATGGTACAGGTGAAGGTCCATGTAGACGTTCTTGTACTTGGCGCCGCGCATAAAATGCTTCCACTCGCCGGGATGTCCCGACGACGAGAAGACGACGATCTTATCCTCGGGCATATACGAACGGACGAGCTCGTAGGCATCGCGATAGAAATTGCGCAGGTAGTGGGCCGGAATGCCATCCGTCATGGTAAAGAGACTCTTGCGGACACTCATTCGAGGTGCATCCAGCAGCTCAATGCCCAGAAGGCTTTCGGCTTCGCCGTAGCGATCGGCCAAACGCTCCAGCACGTCGAGCGCAACGTGACGACCGTTGGTGGACGAATGCCACTCGGCAACAGCCTCCGGCGTGGTGGGCGAATCGTTGGAATCGCCCTGGCCACCGGGCACAGTCGCTAGATCGAGCAGCACGCGAATGTCGTACTTGGCAGCCCACTCAATTGCACGGTCAATGTAGTCGATAACCGAAATGTAGGACGCATCGGACTCCTGCGAGCCAAAGGCATACCAGGGCACCGGCAAACGCACGGCATTGAGACCAATCTGCGCCATACGGCGAAAATCATCTTCGCTTACGAATGTCTCATAATGGCGACGCATGCGCTCGTTATAGGCAGCAGTGCCCATGGCTTCTTGCAGTTCCGCCGCATTGGACGCACCTGTCGCCGCGTACAGCGACGGGGTCACCCAAGGCTCGGGAATAAACCAGCCAGAGAGATTAACGCCGAGTATCCTCTCCATCACGGCCCCCTTCGAATCGTGCAGGGCGAACCCGCATCGTATTGCATAGGAAAAGTATCGTTTTGAGTATACCCGCGCACACGGACAGCCGATCGAACGGTCTGCAAAGTGGCGCAAAAGTAGGAGTAATGTCTGGGCGGGCACACCCGAGATGGTACGCCAAGATGTGCACGCACGCCGAAGGCAGGCGCCGGAAGGCGCATCCCGTTTTTTTGCTCAATAATGGAATGCATTTTCCGCCAGCAGGCCCAACCGGAAAGCATGTCCCGTAATTTCACGTCATTCCGGGTCGCATTTTCCCAAGCGCCCCTAAAGCGGAAAGCGCATCCCGCTCAGGATTGGGGACTGCGGACAAAAAGTTGGACCGTTGAGGTCCGGAACGGAGTCCGCATGGCATACAGTAGGAGAATGGTGGAGAGGGCCAGGGCGCTTCGCGGCGCCGGGCTCACCG
>NZ_JBQKDN010000033.1:0-6416 GCF_052121815.1 Collinsella sp. LCP19S3_B6 | reverse complement strand
AGAGCCCGATCGCCGCCTTCCTGGCCTCGATGTCGTGTTTCACTCTCAAGTCGACACGCATAAAAAGCCTCCCATTTCTCGTGTCCAAGAAATGGGAGGCAGTTCAGTTTGCGCCGGTGCCCCACCGTCTTGTTGTAATTATTCCTCGTCTTCTTGGTCTGTGAGAAGGCCCGCGGGCGTGAGTCCCAAGATCTCATCAGCTTGGTCGGCGTCTTCCAGCGCGTCGATGTCCTTGAGCTTGCGCTCCATGACGTTGGTGCGCGTGGTGATGATGCCCTCGACCGTCTTTCCCGCGGTCTCGATTTGCTGCTGGGCGCGGCGCAGCGCCGCCTGATAGCGCGGCAGCTCGGCCTTGACGGCAGAAAGCACGCGCAGCACGTCATCGGTGCGTTTTTGCAGCCTAAACGTTTGGTAGCTCATCTGCAGGCTGTTGAGGATAGCCGCCATGGTGCTAGGGCCGGCAACGTTGACGTGATAGTCGCGGCCCAGGGTCTCGATAAGTCCCGGACGACTGACAACCTCGGCGTACAGCCCCTCAAACGGCACGAACATAATGCCAAAGTTGGTCGTTGCCGGCACACTCAGGTACTTTTCGCAGATGTCCTTGGCCTCGCGCTTGACCATGGCGTCGAGCGTCTTACGCGCAGCGGCGACGGCCTCAGCGTCACCCGACTCCTGGGCGTCGAGCAGATGCTCATATGCGTCACCCGGGAATTTGGAGTCGATCGGCAGCAGCACGGGATCGCCCTCGTCTACCGGCAGCTTGACGGCAAACTCAACGCGCTCCGAGGCGCCGGGCTTGGTGGCGACGTTTTCCAGATACTGGTCGGGCGTGAGGACGTCCGCCAGGATTGCACCCAGCTGCACCTCGCCCAAAATGCCACGCGCCTTTACGTTGCCCAGCACGCGCTTAAGGTCGCCCACGCCGGTGGCGATGGACTGCATGTCGCCCAGGCCCTTGTACACGGCCTCGAGCTGGTCGCTCACCTGCTTAAACGATGCCGACAGGCGATCGTTGAGCGTGCGGGAGAGCTTCTCGTCCACCGTCGCGCGCATCTGATCGAGTTGCACGTTGTTGTCTTTGCGGATAGCACCCAGCTGGGCATCGACCGTCTCGCGCACCTTGTCCAGGCGGTGCTCGATGCCCTCGCGGTTGGCACCAAGTTGTTGGGCCGTCTCGCGGCGCAGGTCATCCATCCGGTCACCAGCTTGCGAAAACTCGCGTGCGATGTTCAGGTAACGTTGCTGCTCCACGGCCGCATCTGTCGTCTGCTGCTGCGCGATGGCATTGGCCGTACGGCGGGTTTCTGCCAACGCGACGTTCAGGGCATCGAGCGCGTTGTTGGCCTGCTCGAGTGCCGCCATCGCCTCCGTACCGCCATCGCTGCGCTCTCGCAGCTCGGCGCGAAGGCCCTTGAGCTGCAGGGCGCAAGCCACAGCCACTCCTACCGCTACCAAGGCGATCACGACCAGCACAATATCAACAGCAGACATAAACTCAGCCCAACAAACCCAATCGATCATCAAACAAAACCGCGATCAATCTTACCCCGCCACACGCACCGGGCGCCCGGCTCCTTCTTGGGCGCCCCTCTCCTCCGCATATTCCATAATGCGGCGCGCCGTCTCCCTGCTCACCTTTGAGTCATCGCCGGCTAAGTATGCGTACACGTTTCCCTTATTCAGATTCAAATCGCGGCAGAGACCGTAGCGCGTTACGCCCGATTCCCCTAGCGCTCCCAACGTTCTTTTTCGCATCAGAGCGTTGATCCTTCTGTCCGCCACTGGCTTTTCCTTCACCGCTCTATACGCACGCCAAACGTTGGCATAACGATTAGGGAGTTTGTCATCGGCGCATAGAGATGCCAGGCTACCCGTTTGGGCGTACAAGGACAAAACGCCTCGGTAACCCTCTTCCATCCACGAACCCTCGGATAAGCCCAGAACGTATTCGGCTTTACCCTGCGCCAAAGCGAGCAAAAACAGGGGCTCCGCCACGCGCGGCGCAACCGTCGCCGCCTGCTTAACCAGTTTTCTAAAACTGAGCGACTGCTGTCCGGATAGCTCTCGGCAATAGCCTTTTAAGAATCCCTCAAAGGTCAGATTCAACCGAGCACCTCCTTTTTGTATTGCCTGTATGCGCAGACCATCTCTTGATAACTCCGCTCCGAAGGCGACGACGCCAGCGCCTCGCCCTCGTCGAATATAAGCCGTTCGAGCAGTCCCCAATCAAGTCGGTCGACGAATGCCTGGCTATGAAGATCGACGATGTCGTTCGGACGGTAGGCATAGAGCTTCATTACCGCAAGGTCTTCCAAGGATGGCGTAAAGTACCTGATAAAACGCGCCCCAATATCCAAGGGAATCAAACGATCTTCGTAATTGAATGGCATCTGATTACAATATGCCGCCGCCATACCATTCACCTCGGGATATCGAGCTATGATCTCGCGGAGGCACCTGTCTGCCTCAAACACATCAATGTCATGTGTAACCGACCGATTCGTCACATCGTTAAGCATGAAGGCGCTCCCTCCCACCAATACAACGCTCGGTCTATCGTCTCTTGGACCTATTTCCAGCTCCGCCTCTTCGTCAATACCCAAAAGAGTCTGCTCTAAATCCTGCTTATGCATAGCAAATCCTATTATTAATTATCATCAATAATACTATTCAGTCGCACGACAGGACCCACAGGATGCAAGAATTCTACTCGTGGCGATAATCCCTGCACCCTAGAAGTCCTAATGTGACAAACGCTAACTCTCCCAGCCGGCGCGAATGGTTGTTACGACATCGCCCAGGCGCTGGCCGAGAGCTGTCAAATGTTGGAGCACTTCGCTGGGCGAGGCGCCGTTGAGAATGCACGTGAGGGCATATGAGGCCAAGAAGATTGCCGCGAGTCCCAGCGGGATCAGCACGATCATCGCCAGCGTACGCAGGCGCTGGGCCCAGCGACGGCGACGCGCACGACGCTTGTCGAACGCAAGCTCCTGCGCATATGAATCTTGCTGTACGGAATAGGCTCCTGGGTCCACCTCACCCGCAGACGATACCGCGGGCGCGGCGTTTTGCGCAGGAGGCTGGACGGCTGCCCCTTGCATTTGCATCTCCATAAGCCGCTGCTGTTGGCGCAGCATGCGCTCGGCTTGTTGCTGCGGGGTCTCAAGAAACAGATCCATGTTGGCCTCCTCAATAGGAGCATTCGATGCTTGCGCCCAGCATCCCGCACCATCGCGGCCGCGGCAACGAAATCCGCGGCAATAGCCGCAAAGATTCTTTTGTCAGAAAACTGTCGAAAAGTTCAACAACTCCCCTACCAGCACTTTCTTTGAGCTTTTTTCGCCAGCAATCTTTTGCCCTCTCGCCCTTGCGCCATCCGACCAAAACCTAACCAAAAGCTTGACGGAAATTGTGAAGACAGGGACCCCAAACAAAACGTGCCGCCCCAAAAGGGGCGGCACGCAAACTTCTAATCAGCTTTTCTGTAGCGAGCACGCAACGACCCAACGCCGGGGCGCGGGGAGGGAGGCCGGATTGCCTTCCCTCAACGCGACCCTGCGAAGCCGTGAGCGGGGAGGGAAGGCAATCCGGCCTCCCGCCCTGCGCTCCGCAGCAGCCAGCGCCACGCGCTAGTAGTTCACCACCTGCTCCTCAAAGTACGCCTTGGGATGGTTGCAAACCGGGCACACCTCGGGCGCCTTGGCACCAACATGCAGGTGCCCGCAGTTCAGGCACTTCCACACCTTTACGCCCTCGCGCTCAAACACCTCGCCCGATTCAATGCGCTCGACGAGCTTGTTATAGCGCTCCTCGTGAGCCTTCTCGACAGCGCCAACGCCACGGAACTTCGCGGCGATCTCGGCAAAACCCTCCTCTTCGGCGGTCTTGGCGAACTCATCATACATCGTGGTCCACTCGTAGTTCTCGCCCGCGGCGGCATCGCGCAGGTTGTCGAGCGTATCCGGAACAGCACCGTCGTGCAGGTACTTAAACCACAGCTTGGCATGCTCGGACTCGTTGCCCGCCGTCTCTGCAAAGATATTCGAAATCTGAACGTAGCCGTCCTTTTTGGCCTTGGATGCATAGTAACGATACTTGGTGTGCGCCTGGGACTCACCGGCAAAAGCGGTCTCGAGGTTCTTCTTGGTTTGAGAATTCTCAAAATCCATAGGTGTACTTCCCTTCAATACGCGCCGCCCATAGACTTTGAGCGGCATTGCCTTTAGGATACCCTCATGCCGAGAGTCTAAACCTTACTATCCTGTTCTGCAAATTCGCGTCATCACACACTCAGCCAGCGCTCGCCTTCGGCACGACAAAAGCCTTCGCGCTCCAGGTCGGCAAGAATGCCCGCAATAAAATCGCAACCAACCGGTTCGCGACCCGCTGCGGCCTCCATCTTGTTAACGCCTGCAACAGCTTCAACAAGCGTTATGCCCGCCGGCTGTCCGTCGCGAGCTGCAAGCAGCATGCGCACGATATGGGCACGCTTTTGCCGACGCGAGCCCTCAAATTTGGACTGGCGGCTATAACCCGCCGAGCGCCTAGACGGATTGGGCAGCGTCTTTTTGAGATACGCGCCGTAATCCAGCAGCGCGTAATACCACGCGCGCGGCGTATCGGCATCGTCGAGCGGCACGGCAAAGGGAGCGACCTCATCCGCCGCCGCACCGGGCGCCGCCGGGCAGGCCGCCTGGATCAACGGCACCAGCTCGCGATCGGGAACAGACGGAACGTCAGGAAAAAAGTGATGCAGAAAGACCGTGCGCACATTGGTCTCCAGGTACACTCCCGGAAGATCAAACGCAAACGACCGAATGCCCTGCGCCGTTGCGGGCCCAATACCGGGCAGCGCGACCAGGTCTCGTGTATCACGCGGAAACTCCCCATCCCAGTCCTCCACGAGTCGCTGCGCAGCCTTATGGAGCGCCAAAGCACGGCGGTTGTAGCCCATGCCCTGCCAAGCGTCCAAAACATCAGAAGGAGCGGCCTGGGCGAGAGAATGCACGGTCGGAAAGCGGTCGAGCCATGCCGGCATGCGCATCTCTACGCGTGGAACCTGCGTCTGCTGCAGCATGACCTCGGAAAGCCAGATGATGTACGGGTCGCGTGTGCGGCGCCACGGAAGGTCGCGATAACGCAGAACCCCTTCCGAACGAATCATCGAACGAAAGGGGTCCTGAATCATAGCTATGCTCCTTATGCGGCGCTACTCCTCCCGGCAAGCACACGCGCAAACGGCATACTCGGGAAAGGCGTCGCGGTCGGCGAACTTGGGATCGACGGCGGGGAACTGGCGGCGAGCGACGACATCGTCCAGCGAAACGGAATCGAGGTAGTCACGCATCAGCGCCTGGGCCCCAGCCCACAGGGGATGATAGCAGCACGTGCCCCTGCGTGCACAGTCGCCATCGAGTGCCGTGCAATCATTCATAACCATAGGGCCCTGAACGGCCTCGACGACCTGACGGATAGTGACCTCGCTCGGGTTGACCTTAAGACGCATACCGCCGTGGACGCCACGCAGGCTCTCCACAATACCGGCCTGAACCAAACCGTGTTGGATCGAACGGGCAAACGAATACGGAACATTGACCTCTTCGGCAGCAGTGCGAACAGAAAGCAACCGCTCCGGCTCCTCGGCAAGCATCGCAAGCATGCGGAGGGCATAATCAGTCTTCCTCGATATGTCCATGTTTCCCCTTTCAAGGAATACGAACAGCTCGAACGGGCTCCGGGGCCGAGCTTACGTCGAGACGCTAAATAACCGCCGGGACAACCAAATAGTGAATTAGATGTCCGCTGAAGGTCGAATCCAAAGCAAATTGCATCAGATTAGGCCTGCAGTGGAATTTAGTATAACCTAACCCCCTGTTTCATTGAACGAGTGTTGCGCAACAAACCCCCCTTGTTTAAACCGATATACTTAATTCATTTCCGCATCTCGGAAGCAAGGAGCTGAATGAAAGGGACGGCCGAGCGGTTGTCCTATTAAACGCAAAAAGCCACGTCCGAAGACGTGGCTTTAATTGCGTTGGCGGGAAGTACGGGGCTCGAACCCGCGACCTCCGACGTGACAGGCCGGCGCTCTAACCAAACTGAGCTAACTCCCCAGGCAGTCGTTCGCGTTTGTTTCCGCTCGCGTGCGCTGCGGGGATTAGTATACACAGAAGTCTGTTCGCCGCGCAACAACTTTTTGAAAATATTTTTTTGGTCCCTCCGGGAGGGTCTCCGGGGCGGGGTTGCCTGATGGTTGTTGTTGAACTTCGGCCTTTGGCTCAAAGAAAAACGGGGGATGCAATTGAACTGCCTCCCATTTCTTGGACACGAGAAATGGGAGGCTTTTTATGCGTGTCGACTTGAGAGTGAAACACGACATCGAGGCCAGGAAGGCGGCGATCGGGCTCTTCGAG
>NZ_JBQKDN010000032.1:0-8658 GCF_052121815.1 Collinsella sp. LCP19S3_B6 | reverse complement strand
CGAGATGGCAAAGTTGCCGATTCTCGTGGGCGTGGTAATCGGTGTGCTGTTGGGCGAGGTCTCGCGCCTCATATCGCGCCGCGGCCGCAGCGTCGATAATCCCGGCGTTGGTGCAAGGGGGACAGGTTTCTTTGCACCAAAACAGTAGCGCCGCGAGCTGCGCGGCGCTTGCTGCATCTTGGATTACCGCTCGCGGTGCTCGGGGTCAGAAGCGAGTTTAGGCGCAAAGTAGGGGACGTGTCCCAGGTAAGGGCAGCTGTCCGTACGTTCGTCGACAAGACAGGGGACATCGTCGTAGGTGAGTGAGTCGCTCAGGCGGGCGATGGCCTTGGCGGCAGGAGCGACGAGCATCTTGAGCGGTGCGATAGGCGCCATGGCATCTCCTTTTCTTCATGCGACCCGTGTTCTGGCGCGAATGTATACGTCGCCAGTCTAGCATCCCGTCGCGGAGAGTTCAAAACCAACACAAATGCGACGGCTATTTCTGCGCTATCTTCAACGTCTCAATCTGTAACGTCTAACTTAATAAATCGCCTCTACTTGTTACAGATTGAGATAAACCGCCGGAGCGGGCCGTTTCCTTTCTGAACCACCACATAAGTGCCTGTTCCTTCCGTAGAGGTTTGGGTGTCGTATCGGCGTTTACCCATATAAAATCTACCAAAATGACCCCGTCTACTCTTTGAGCCAGAGCCGACACTAATTCAAATGGCGAAATCAAAGGGCGTTCTCCGTATGGAGGGCGCCTTTTTATCGCAGGATGTTTTGCGCGGCAGTCATAAGGCCCAGTCGGTTGCTGACGCCGAGCTTGCGATAGATGGCGTTGACGTGCTTCTTTACGGTCGACTCGCTTATGAATAGCTCGTTTGCCATCTGTTTGTTCGTTTTGCCGTCGAGCATGAGCCGCATGACTTCAGCTTCGCGCGGTTGGATATTATGTTCTGCAATGAAAGCATTCAGCTGGTTTGTGTCTTCGGTCTGGGTGAGTTTAATGCCCCGAGGATAGAGGTTGGCGAGCGCGAGGCTCGCGTGCCGAGCGATTTCGAGCAGGATTGCGAGCTCGGTGTCGGTAAAGTCTCCGGCCGTGCGTTCGCGAAACAGGGCGATGCTTCCTAGCGGGCTGTCGTTGTGCGCGAGCGTGGCCGTACAGCCAAAGTAGACGCCCTGCGGTTCCATCCATTTGCGATAGATGGGCGTGGCATCGCGTCGCTCGACGTCGACCAGGTCGAGGTCGCGGTAGACGCCGACCTTATGTAGGTCAAAGCTCCATGTTGTATAGTCCATCGCGGCGTAGCGGTTGTAGTAGTCGCTCAGTGCGCGGTCGTCCATTCCGCTGCTTGCAGGATGGACGTAGCGTGGGGTATCACTGTCCGCCGCCTCGATCAGGTCGAACATGGCGATCCGATGGGGCACGAGCCCTGTCGTTCCCTCGAGGGTCTCCTTTTGCAGCTTATCAATACCGTGTGATGCGTGGATTGCAAGCGCGAGCTCGTTGAGAGCAGTCCAGGTCGTACCGTCCAACTCAATAGTCTGCTGTTTATTGCATGGGGGCATAGGGCGTCCTTTCCATTGTGGAACCCAGTATGTCATGTTCTCGGCCTGAATAGAACTTTAGGTCAGCGAATGGTATACCGTCGGTCGTTGAAAGGGGCTCGAGGGACCATTGAGAACATCTCGGTGCGGCCGCATCATGGTCTCGTCAAGCAAAAGCACCGAGATTTAGGAGCTTGAAATGAAGACAATCTACGAGAGTGAATCCACGCCTAAGAAGGACGGGTTCTATATGCCCGGTGAGTATGAGGAGCAGGAGCGCACCTGGATTCTATGGCCGCACCGCTCCGACGTGTGGCGCTGCGGCGCCAAGCCGGCGCAGAAGGTCTTCACCGAGATCATCAAGACCGTTGCACGCTTTCAGCCCATCACTGTGGGCGTCAACACCGAAGACTTCCCCGCGGTGTGTGAGATCTTCGACGGCGTTGAGAACGTGCGCGTTATCCACATGGAGTACAACGACAGCTGGATTCGCGACCCCGGCCCGGCATTCCTCGTTAATGACAATGGTGAGGTGGCCCTTTCGCACTTCCACTTTAATGCTTACGGCGGTTTCATTGACGGCCTGTATTTCCCGTGGGACAAGGACGCTTCCATTGGCCTGCAGGTGGCACAGCTTGAGCAGGTTAACCGTTATCGTCCCGAGGATTACATCCTCGAGGGAGGCTCGTTCAACTGTGATGGTCAAGGCACCGTCGTGACCACCGAGATGTGTCTGCTCAACGAGGACCGCAACCCGCAGTACACCAAGGAGCAGATTGAGGAGAAGCTCTCTGAGTATCTCGGTATCGAGAAGGTTATCTGGATCAAGGACGGAATCGATCCGTACGAAACGAATGGCCATGTGGACGACGTCGCATGCTTTAGTGCGCCCGGCGAAGTTTGCTGCATGTGGACCGACGATCCCAACCACAAGTTCTACAAGGAGTGTCAGGAGGCGTACAAGACGCTCTCCGAGGCCACGGATGCCAAGGGTCGCAAGCTCAAGATCCACAAGGTGATCATGCCTGCGACATCGGTATATATGACCGAAGAAGAGGCCAGCACGATCGATCCCGTCGAGGGCGTGCTGCCGCGTACTCCCGAGGACGCTTTCGAACCGAGCTATCTCAATTTCCTGCCCATCAACGGTGCGGTGCTTGTACCGCAGTTCGGCGATCCCAATGACGCCCAGGCGCTCAAGGATATCCAAGCTGCTTATCCGGACCGCGAAGTCATCGGTATCATGACCCGTGAAGTTATCTACGGCGGCGGCAACATCCACTGCATCACCCAGCAGCAGCCTAAGGCGCGCTGTAAATAGCAGTTCCATGGTGAACAACGCTTGATTGTCCGCACGCGAAAGTCCGCCGACTTCAATGGTCGGCGGACTTTTTGTGTGGTGGTTTCAGCTGAACGGCGGGCCGTGCGGCTTGGATGTGCGGGCTAATCCTGCGTGTCGCCTCCGTACATGTAGACGATAAAGCCGTCGCCGGTGTCCTGGCTGTGATCTTCTAGGATGCGCTTCATGTTGAGGTGCTCGTAGAACTGCCAGTCGGCGTTGCAGTCGCTCATCAGGAAGAACTTGGTGCAGCCTGCCTTGGCGAGCTCAGCGCGCGTAAGGTCGATGAGCTCGCGGCCGAGTCCCTTGCCCTGCCACTCGGGCGCAATGATGATCAGGTTGAGCTGGCCCTGGGCATACTCGTTGCCCGTGGCGGCAAAGCGGTCGGCCGTGGCCTTTTCACGACTGTCGCCAAAGAGCGAGCCCTCGAGCTTGGCATCGGCGGTCTTTGCCATCTCGGTTGCCTGGATAAACAGCTCGTCGTAACAGGGCTCCCAGGTGGGATTGGTACGCGGCTTGCCGTCCTCGAAGATGCCGATGCAGCAGGCGGCGATAATGCGGCCCTCGGCCTCGGCGACGAGTGCGATGGGGGAACGCTGCAGCTGCATGGCGATGTTAAAGCGTGCGCAGAAATCGGCGGCTTCGACGTCGCCGCGGTTGCGCAGCGTGTTGCACCACAGCTGGTTGTAGATGGCGGCGATGCCGGTCAGGTCATCAAGCGTGGCGGCGCGCAGGGCTACGTTCTCAAGGCTCATGGAGACTCCTTCCAAGTTGGGTCAGGCCATCTATGAGTTTGACATGGACGCAGGGCGGCCGCATCGACCATTCGGCAGACGAGCCTCGATTCCTCGGGGACGGAGGGTTCCAAGAGAGAATGAGAGTGGATTATCGGACGCCCGCTCGACGAGAGTGGATAATCTCCCACTTTTAGCGCTGATATAGGCCAAAAACGGGAGATTATCCACTCTCATTCTGGGTAGTCGTTGGGGACGTTCTTAAACGACTAGTCAAACAAGAACGTCCCCAACGACTACCATCGCCGAGACCATGGCCGGCCTCTCCGGCACCCGCATCACTGGCTAGTTTCGCCCATGCGCTGGGGTGGGGGATATGCGTCTTCCACCCTTCCTTTCTTTGGCTGGATTTTGCGCTGAAGACAGCGATCTGCATGTCTTTGGCGTAAAGTTTATCCTTAGCACATATCAATAAGCGAAAGGCCCGGTAGTGAGTACGTTCAACTTCTTCTACGGAATCACATTCGTCTTGGTTTGCATGGTGGCGGTGTGCGTATCGGTATGCGCATACCTCGTCTCACATCGAACAAGCTACTTGACGGTCTCGGCCTTCTTTTTCTTCGACATGCTCGAAAGCGCCCTCGTATTCCTCGATGAGTATCAGGGCAGTAAGATGATGGCAGATATCCTCAGCAGCCAATTTCCCATGACTCACCCCATAACGAAACTCGTCCTATCGATTGGAATCATGGCGAGCATGTGGGCATTTGCATTGGCGATCGCAAACAAGACGAGCCGGCTTCACATGCTCGTGCCCTGCATCGTCTTTTCTGCTTTCGAGGCCATGTCGCTTGTTTTGCAGCCCGATTCAATCAAACAACTCGCATTTTATGCGTTGCGCTCCTTGTTCATGTTCGTGGCGTTTGGCATGATTTTCGTCTGCTACCGCAAAAGCAAACCGTTGGCGCGAAAGAGCTTCTATGCACGCTACGGCAGGTTTCTTATTGTGATGGCTGTGTTGACGGTGTTTGTTCTGATCGAGGATGTACGCGTTCTCGGGCTGAATATTGGGCGGATCGAAGTCATTGATTACCTGTATTTTGCCTACGGCAGAAACATCCCAGAGAACATCATGAGCGTGGTGGCCGCGATGTATACCGTTCGTGCGGCGTCGCGGATCTTGTCGTTGCGCTTTTCTGCTCCGCCCACAACGTCTGGCACCTCTGCCAAGCAGATTGCGGAGGTCCGCTTCTCGGCATTCTGCGACCAGCACGATATCTCCGCGCGTGAACGCGAAGTGCTCGACCTTCTGCTCGATGGCCAGGATAACCGCGCCATAGCGAATGAATTGTTTATCTCTGTCGGCACGGTCAAATCGCATGTTCACACGATATTCCGTAAATGCGGTGTCTCATCGCGGTCCGAGCTTCTTCAGAGCTTTTGGGCAGGTTAAAGGCAGGGTTATAGGGGATATAGGCCTCCGCTTACGGCAATAACCCCGTTTGTGCTGACAAGTTTATACCCGGGGGTGCTATTCAGGTGATAGCAAGCGTCGCGAAAGCGCGGCGATGTCAACAGAAAGGTGGGTTATATGAAGACCTCTATCCCCCCCGTTTCCCGTAGAAGCTTTCTCGGTCTGAGCACGTTAGGCGCCGCGGCTGTTGCGGTGGGTGCCGCCGGTTGCGCCAACAATTCTTCAAATGCCGGAAGCACCGGCAGCGCGAGTTCCGATAAGGCATCCATCGTCTTTCGTAACGGCACGATTCAGACGATGGTCAAAGAGGGCGACACCGCGGCCGCCCTGGCTGTCTCGGGCAACAAGATCGTATATGTAGGCGAAGACTCCGGTGTTGACGAGTACATCGATGACAACACGCGCGTAATCGATCTTGATGGCGGTATGGTGATCCCCGGCTTTATGGACGGCCATATCCACGCTCCGGGCAACTGGGTGACCGCGCTGTACGAAATCGATCTTACCAAGGCTACCACGATCGATGAGTATAAGAAGGCGGTCAGTGATTTTGTAACCAAGCATCCCGATGATGAGGCTTACGTTGGCGGCTCGTTCATGATCAACGCCTTCGAGCAAGAGGATGGCACCAATCCCGGCCCCAACAAGTCCATCCTCGATGAGATCTGTTCCGATAAGCCCATCATGCTGACCGATGTTTCCTATCATTCGGTGTGGGTCAACAGCCGTGCGCTCGAGCTTGCGGGCATCGATAACGATACCCCCAATCCCACGGGCGGCATCATCACCCGCGATGCAAACGGCGAGGCGACTGGCTACTTGATCGATTCTGCTGCAGGTATGGTGAGGGAGGTTGTCTCCGTCGAGCATACGGACAAGGAGCTTGAGAACGCTATCGACAAGTACCAGCAGGTGGCTACGAAATACGGCATCACCGGCATTACCAACATAAGCGTCGTGGGAGATTCTACGGCAGAGGATTGCCAGTTCTATACTGACCTTGAGAAAGATGGCAAGCTTAACCTGCGCATGCGAGTACTTCCTACCATTAGGCCCGGCATTACGGCTGAAGAGGCCCTTAAAACCGTGAAGGACCTCAAGAAGTTCGATAGCAACATGATCTCTACCGGTACGGTTAAGATCTACTCCGATGGCGTTACCGAGGGCGGCAGCGCCGTGATGCTCGAGCCATATACCTCCGCCGCCGGTAAGGGCGATAACTGGCACGGCGAGTCCGTCTGGGATCAGCAGGAGTTCAGCGACATGGTGGCCGCCCTCGACAAAGAGGGTGTTCAGATTCATGTTCACGCGATCGGAGATGGCGCCGTCCACAATACACTCGATGCCTACGAGCGCTGCGTCAAGGAGAACGGTGAGCGCGATGATCGCCGCAACACCATGACGCATGTGTGTGCAATCACCGACGAGGACATTCAGCGCGTCGTCGATCTCGACATTGTGTGCGCGTTGCAGTTCCTGTGGATGTATCACGATCCTTTGTGCGACCTCGAGATCGCCTTTGTGGGCGAGGATCGCGCCATGAAGTTCTACCCCGTCAAGAAGATGCTCGAGGCCGGCTGCTTTATCTCCGGTGCGAGCGATGGCCCGGTCACCGGCTATGCGCCGCTCGAGGAGATCGAGGTGGCCGTTACGCGCAACAGCCCGTATCCCGAGGAGGAGGACACCGATATGTACCGTTGGCCCGAGCAGGCCATCACGGCATATCAGGCGCTCGAGGCATATACCAAAAACGTTGCCTTTGAGAACTACATGGAGGATAAAGTCGGTACGCTCGAGGTGGGCAAGCTCGCCGACATCACGGTGCTCGATCAAGACATTCTTCATTGCGATCCCAAGAAGATCTCCGATACCAAGATTCTGTTCACTGTCTCCGATGGCCGTATCGTATACGAGGGATAATCGGTCGATCGAGGTAAAGAGCGGACGATCTGCTCGGTAGAACGCTAGGGCGCCAGCTGTCGTCGCAATTTAGTGCAGGCCGCCGCGGATGCATGAGCGTCCGCGGCGGCGCTTTTTTGCGGTGGTCATGGGGGACGTTCTTAAACGACTAGTCAAACAAGAGCGTCCCCAACGACTACCCCAAGGAATGTCCCAGACTGCCGGCAGAAAAGGAACGTCCCTAACTGTCGCGTCCGGAGCAAGACGGCGCCGCAGGTAGAGGACGGACAGCGAGCGGGCCGCATTTGAGACAAGGTGACGTGAAACGAAAGGGCGCTGACCTTCTGGTCGCGCCCTTGAAGTTGAGCGTCAGATTGTCCAAATGCGGCCCGCGCAGCGTCGAGTAGTTACGCGGTTTGGTAAAACCGCGTAACTAAACCCGCTCTGCGATCTCGTGGATGAGGTAGTCGGTCTTTTCCCAGCCCAGGCACGGGTCGGTGATGGACTTGCCAAAGACGCCGCCGTCGACAGACTGGTTACCGTCCTCCAGGTAGGATTCGATCATAAAGCCCTTGACCAGCTTGGAGATGGACTCGTTGCGGCGGCAGCTGTCGAGCACCTCCTTGCAGATGCGGTGCTGCTCCAGCGGGCGCTTGCCCGAGTTGTCGTGGTTGCAGTCGATGATCGCCGCCGGGTTGGCGTAGCCGGCATGCTCGGTATAGCGCTCAGCCAGACGCTCCAGATGCTCGTAGTGGTAATTGGGGTAGGTACGACCGTCGAGACCAATGTAGCCACGCATGACGGCGTGCGCGAGCGGATTGCCGTCGCACTCGACCTCCCAGTTGCGGAAGATGAAGCTTTGATGTGCCTGGGCGGCGTAGATGGAGTTGAGCATGACGGTGGTGGAACCGGCGGTGGGGTTCTTCATGCCCACAGGCACCGAAATGCCGCTCGACACCAGACGATGCTCCTGGTTCTCGACCGAGCGCGCGCCCACGGCGACGTAGCTCAGCAGGTCGACGAGGTACTGGTAGTTGGACGGGTAGAGCATCTCATCGGCGGTAAAGAAACCGGTCTCCTCGATGACGCGCAGGTGCATATGGCGGATGGCTTTAACGCCTTCGAGCAGGTCATCGGGCGCCTCGGGATCGGGGTTGTGCAGCAGGCCCTTGTAGCCGGTGCCCTTGGTGCGCGGCTTGTTGGTATAGACGCGCGGAATGATGATGAGCTTGTCCTTGACCTCTTCGGCGACCTTGGTCAGTCGGCTCATGTACTCAAGCACCGAGTCCTCGCGGTCGGCAGAGCACGGGCCGATGATGAGCACCTTGCGCGCGTCCTCGCCGGTAAAGACCTTGGCGACCTCGGCGTCGAATGCCTGTTTTTTGGCGGTAAGATCGGCGGAAAGCGGCATTTCCTCGCGGATTTCCATGGGGATCGGCAGCCTGCGCTTGAATTCCATGGCCATACGGGGCCTCCTCAATCAAATAAGACAAAGTGTGCATTGTCGAATGCTCGGCATTATCCGCTGTCGCACGCTAAAGTGCAAGCCTTCGTCACCCCAAAACCTGCCAAGACGATATGAGAAAGCCATTTGGGTCGCCTCCCCCGCGGCGCAGCTTCTTTTCGCGGGCTCGGGATGCCACAATGGGCTTTGAGTATCGGCCCGTGCGGTAGCCCTT
>NZ_JBQKDN010000031.1:0-8817 GCF_052121815.1 Collinsella sp. LCP19S3_B6 | reverse complement strand
GCGGCGCGGCTGCGCCTATGGCACTTCAACATCATTGTCGCAGCCCCGACCCGCGGTCACGAGCGGGGGCTCCTATCTTTTTAGTGCCCTCGGATTGGGTCATAGTGTCTGACGTTGCCAAAGCATCGGCGTCGCCTTGGTCCAGATGTGGCAGTTGAGGACGTTCCCTTTCTGCCGGCAGTTGGGGACAGTCCTAGTCGTTGGGGACGTACTTAAACGACTAGTCATTCAGGAACGTCCCCAATGACTAGTCGTTTAAGTACGTCCCCAATGAGTATGCCCAATGAGTACGTGGGAGAGCAGATTTTTCCGTTCGGCGATTTGTGGCTTGAAAAATGTATATAACGACTATAACGTAGTATGAAACATATTGGAAACAATACCGAGGAGGCTGCGTTGAAGAAAAGCAATCTGGGCTATGTGCTGGTGCTGATCGCCGCGCTTATGTGGGGCAGCATCGGAATCTTTGTAAACGGCATCTCGGCCATGGGTGTTTCGTCTCAGAGCATGGCGGCCTTTCGCCTGTTGTCGGGTGCCGTCTTAATGGCTCCGGTCTTGGCGTTCATGGGTTGCCAGGGAGGTGCTCGTGAGGGAAAAGCATCGGGCCCCCTGGCCCTGTTCAAGGCAAGCCCTAAAGAGCTTGTTCCCTGCGCGCTTGTCGGTATCGTCGGTTTGGCCGCCGCCAACACCTGCTATTACGAGTGCATGGGCGAGGTGGGCATGTCCACGGCCTCGGTGCTGCTCTACACCTCGCCGGTGTTTGGCGTCATGCTCGGCCGCGTGCTTTATCGCGAGGACGTGACCCCTAACAAGCTCGTTGCCATTGTCTTTAACATCGTTGGCTGTGTGCTTGCAGTGACCAATGGCGACCTTTCCGGTTTTCATTTTTCGGTTTGGGGCGTCACGTCGGGTGTGATTGCAGGCCTTTGCGGTGCGTCGCTCGCGGTGTTTAGCCGGATAGCAACCAAGACGGTCCACCCGCTGGCTGTCACGTTTTGGGGCTTTGTTTTTGGCGGTGCGGTTATGGCAGCTATCGCGGCTCCGTGGCCGGATGTCGCCGCGGCAATGTCGCCACAGCTGCTGCTGTTGTTCCTTGGCTTTGGACTCATCCCCACAGCCGTGGCTTACATCTTATATATGAAGGGTCTGTCCATGGGGCTCGAGACGTCGAAAGTTCCCGTCGTAATGTCATTCGAGACAGTTGTCACCGTACTGCTGGGCATTGGTGTCTACGCCGAGCCCGCCGGCGCGATCAAGGTCCTGGGCATCGTGCTGGTGCTCGCGTCCATCCTGATCATGAACACCGACTTCTCCAGGCTGCGCAACAGTGTGTTTGTCGGTCATGTCATTGAGAGCATGACCTTTAAGCCCAACGCGTGGTGGACGGAGAAATCGCAGGACATGGATCTGTTTAAGGAACGCACCGGCATCGCGTTGGAGCCCACCGTACAGGAAAGTCCCTGGTACTTCGTGCGATAGGGAATTGCGTGCGGCATCCGACCTGGGGTTATCCAGCCAGTGCCCGCCTACCCAGCCCCAACGTTTCGAGTACGTTAAACCCGTAAACGGTCGATTTTTAACCGCGAACGGTCTTTATACTAATTATCAATGTAAGTAGCGTATAAGACGTTATAATGACCATAACGAAAAGGAGGAGGCAAGATGAATCAGATCATTCTCGCATCTCATGGCGGCCTGGCCGCAGGCGCCAAAGACACGCTCGAGATGGTTCTCGGCGACGTGTCGAACGTCCACGTCGTGTCGCTTGCTCGTGACGACAAGGAGCCCATCACCAATAAGGTGGACGCCATGATCGCCACGTTCAACGCGGACGACACCGTCTATGTGCTGACCGATATGCTCGGCAGCTCGGTCAACAACAGCATGGTCGAGCTTTCCAAGAACGGCACGAAGTTCACGGTTGTCAGCGGTTTCAACATCCCGCTGGCGCTCACGCTCGCTATGAGCCCCGCCCCCGTCAAGGGCACCGAGCTCGCGGCCCTCATCAACGAGGCCCGCACTGGTCTGACCAACCCCAACGCACCGGTCGAGGCCGTCGCGGCTCCCGCCAAGAAGGCCAAGGCGTCCCATCACAGCTCCGGTCCCGCCAAGATCGTCCTCGCACGTCTTGACTACCGTCTGCTGCACGGTCAGGTCGTCTTTACCTGGACCACCAAGGTTCAGGCCGAGCGCATCATCGTCGTCGACAACGCTGCCGCCAACGATGACATCAAGAAGGGCGCTCTTAAGCTGGCCAAGCCCCAGGGCGTGCGCCTGAACGTCTTCACCGTCGAGCGCGCCCTCGCCAAGATGGACAAGCTCAACACCCTTGGCGAGCGCGTCATGTTCGTCTTTGGCAACACTGCCGAGATGCTGCAGTTCTGCCAGGGCTACAAGCTCGACGCCATCAACCTGGGCGCCACCGCCAACCACGACGGTGCCGATCAGGTCGGCGGCAAGGACAGCTCCGTCTTCTTCGACGCCACGCAGAAGGCAGACATCAACCAGCTGCTCGACATGGGCATCAAGCTCTATGTCCAGCAGACCCCCACGTATCAGAGCGTCGACATCGACGCCAAGCTGTAGTCAACCAGGCTTTTGCCTGACTGAAAGGAGAAGGGTATGAATACGTTCATCAGTGCGGTGCTCGTCGGCCTCGTCGGCGTGTTCTGCATGTGGGACTCCCGCCTGCTCGGTCGTCTTAACTTCGAGCAGCCCCTCGTTGGCGCTACGCTCGTCGGTCTGCTGCTGGGCGATGTGCCCACCGGCCTTGCCGTCGGCGCCGCCGTCGAGCTCGTGTCCATGGGCCTGGTGCAGGTCGGTGCTGCCGTTCCGCCCGATATGGTCCTGGGCGGCATCGTGGCCGCTGCCTTTGCGTGCCTGACCGATGCTTCCGCCGAGACCGCCATGACGATCGCCATCCCGGTCGCCGTCCTGGGTCAGCTCCTCGGCATCGTGTTCCGTTCCATCATCGCCGCCCTCACCCATGTGGCAGATAGCGC
Source organism: Collinsella sp. LCP19S3_B6 (assembly GCF_052121815.1). Classification (NCBI taxonomy): domain Bacteria; kingdom Bacillati; phylum Actinomycetota; class Coriobacteriia; order Coriobacteriales; family Coriobacteriaceae; genus Collinsella; species Collinsella sp. LCP19S3_B6. The sequence goes on along the minus strand of NZ_JBQKDN010000031.1, from coordinate 5,815 downwards.
GATCGATAACGGAAAGTTCAAGACCGCCTACCGTATGCACATCTGCGTCGGCACTGGTCTGTACGCCGTCATGTACTTCCTGCCGATCTTCCTCGCCGTCTTTGTTGGCACCGATCTGGTTCAGGCCATCGTCAACATGGTCCCCGAGTGGCTGTCCACTGGTCTTAACGTTTCGACCAAGATCATGACCGCCTACGGCTTGGCCCTGCTGCTCACCATGATGATCAAGAAGGGTATGACTCCGTTCCTGTTCATCGGCTTCCTGCTCGCCGCTTACCTCAACCTGTCCGTCATCGCGGTCGCTCTGATCGGTGTGTGCCTGGCTGTCGTCTTCATGGGCTTCAAGTTCAACGGTTCCCATGCAGCCGCCGGTGTCGATTCCGACTACGATCCGCTCGAAGACGACGAAGACTAAGGAGGAACACACTATGGCAACCGCAACCAAGGACGTGTCCCTGAACAAGAAGGTCAGCCAGTTCTTCTGGCGTTCCTGGGCCATCCAGGCCTCTTGGAACTACGAGCGTCAGATGAACATGGGCTTCCTCTATGGCATGGTTCCCACGCTCGATCGCCTCTATCCGGATGAGTCCGACCCCAAGCAGCTCGCTGCCAAGAAAGAGGCTTACCGCCGTCACATGGCGTTCTACAACTGCACTCCGCAGACGAGCGCTTTCGTCCTGGGCCTCGCCGCCTCCATGGAGGAGGAGTACGCCAAGGATCCCGAGAACTTCGATCCCGATTCGATCAACGCGGTCAAGACCTCCCTCATGGGCCCGCTTTCCGGTATTGGTGACTCCTTCTTCCAGGGCACCATCCGCGTTATCGCCTTTGGTCTGGGCGTTCAGCTGGCTCAGCAGGGCTCCATCATGGGCCCGATCCTGGCCATGCTCATCTCCATCGTGCCCTCCGTGCTAATCACGTGGTTCGCAGCCAAGATGGGCTATCAGGGCGGCCACGAGTACCTGAGCAAGCTTCAGGGCGGCGACCTCATGGAGAAGCTCATGTATGTCTGCGGCATCGTGGGTCTTATGTCCGTGGGCGGCATGATCGCAACGCTGATCGGCGCCACCACCCCGCTGCAGTTCGCTGACGGCACCGTCGTGATCCAGGACATCCTGGACGGCATGATGCCCCAGATGATTTCCCTTGGCCTCACCGGCCTTATGTACTGGCTCATCAAGAAGAACGTCAACACCGGTTGGCTTCTTGTGATCGCCATCGTGGGCGGCATCGCCCTCTCCGCGGCCGGCATCCTGGCCTAGTCGCGCCCAAGCGTCTAACCGCTTTCCCCGGGGAGCCTGCCTGGCATCCCATACCCCAGGCAGGCTTCCATCCCTAAATGTGTCAAAGGGACAGTCCCTATGTCACATCTTCAATGGGCCGGCGACTCGGTCCAAGTCACGGTAATCCTGCGCACGTCCGGCAAAGTGGCGCCGCAAAAATCGAAAGGAATGTGTCAGATGTACGAGATCGACCTTAACCTCCCTAAGCAGATCGTCGCTGACGTCCTGTCCAACCACGAGATCCACAGCGTCGCCTTCGTTGGCTGCGGCGCTTCCATGTCCGACCTTTACCCCGCCAAGTACTTCCTGGCCAACAACACGGACAAGCTGAACGTTCAGATCTTCACCGCAAACGAGTTCAACTACGACACGCCTTCCTGGGTCAACGAGCACACCTTCGTGATCACCTGCTCCCTCGGTGGCTCCACGCCCGAGACCGTCGAGGCCAACAAGACCGCCAAGAAGCACAACTGCCCGGTCGTCTCCCTCACCAACAAGGCCGGCTCCGCTCTGACCGTCGACGCCGACCACGTCATCATCCACGGCTTCCACGCCAACTACGCTGCCAAGTGCGAGAAGCCCGGCTATGCCATCGCTCTTGCTCTCGAGATCCTTCAGCAGACCGAGGGCTATGACCACTACGAGGACATGATCACCGGCCTCACCAACGTCTTCGACCTCTGCGAGAACGCCGCTCAGTCCTGCAAGAAGCTCGCCAAGAAGTTCGCCGAGGACTTCAAGGACGACAAGATGATCTACTTCATGGCTTCCGGTGCCTCCGAGAAGATGGCTTATTCTCACGCCGCCTTCCTGTTCACCGAGATGCAGTGGATCGACGCCGCCGCCTACAACACCGGCGAGTACTTCCACGGCCCGTTCGAGGTTTCCACCGAGGGTAAGCCCTACGTCTTCTTCATGTCCGATGGCGCTACCCGTCCGATGGACGCCCGCGCCCTCACCTTCCTTAAGCGCATGGGCGCCAAGGTCGCTCTGATCGACTCCAAGGACTACGGCCTGGCTGACGCCGTGCCCGCGAGTGTCGTCACCTACTTCAACCCGCTGCTGCACCTCGCCGTTATGCGCGAGTATGGCAACCAGATCGCCGAGGCCCGTCAGCACCCGCTGACCATGCGTCGCTACATGTGGAAGCTTTCCTACTAATCACAAGTAAGTAGACCTTACGGGTTGATTGAGAGGGGATGGGGTTTTCGCCCCGTCCCCTTTTTTGCTTTGGGGGCGTGTTTGTCGCGCCGCAAACCCCAGATAAAACCTACCAAAATAAACCTGTCCCTTTTTGGCAGGTGGAAGGAGGAGCGTATGATCAAGGCAGTGCTGTTTGACATGGACGGCGTGCTGGTCGATACCGAGTGGTTCTACAACCGTCGCCGCGTGGCGTTTATGGAAGAGAAGGGGTTCCACTTTGACGAGATCCCCGACCTTTCGGGGTCTAACGAGCCGGCCATTTGGAAGGCGCTGGTGCCCGACGATGTTGAGCTGCGTGAGCGCCTGCGCGTGGAGTACAAGCAGGTCTACAGCCCGCACCACCCTGTTCCGTATGCCGAGCTTCTCAACGAGCAAACGGAGCCGGTGATGCGTGAGCTGCATGAGCGCGGTGTGAAGTGTGCCATCGCGAGCTCGTCCTATCGCGAGCTGATCGACGAGCTGGTGGAGATTGCCGGCATCGCCGACGTGCTGGACTACACCATCAGCGGTCACGAGTGCAGTGCGTTTAAGCCCGACCCCGAGATCTACCAGCGTGCCATGGAGGCGCTGGGGGTGGAGCCTTCCGAGTGCCTGGTTATCGAGGATTCGCCTCTGGGCATCGAGGCTGGCAAGCGCTCTGGCGCCCGCGTCCTGGCGCTGCGTCCGCACGAGGGCGTCAACCTGGACCAGTCTGCCGCCGACGTTGTCATCGACAATCTGTGTGACATCCTACCTGCCATTTAGGGACAGGTTTATTTTGGCAGGTTTTATCTGGGCAAATGCCGAATTCGCCGTGAAGGGATCGATCTCTTCACGGCGTTTTTCTTTTGAGCGGCCTCACGGTCCTTCTGATGGTTGTCGAGAGAGGGTGAATTGAGGCGCCCCCGCACGCTCCATGCTACAATCGCGGGCATGCCCCACAACTATATCTGCCTTCGAAAGGAGCCTGCGTGGCGGATGCCATCGATCAGCTCACGGACCGAGTGCTCGTACTCGGCCGCCTCACCATCGTCCGCCGTGCCATTACTGCCGTGGCAGTCACGGTCTCTGCCGTTCTCCAGACATTCCTGATCCAGGCGTTCATTCGGCCCGCTGACCTGCTTCCGAGCGGTTTTACCGGCGTCGCGGTCCTGCTCGATCGCGTTACCTCGCTAGGCGGCGTTCACATCGACATCTCGCTCGGTATGCTCGCACTCAACATCCCCGTGGCGCTCCTATGCTGGAGCGGCATTAGCAAGCGCTTTGTCATCTTCTCGATGATGCAGGTCGTGCTCTCGTCGCTGTTCCTCAACGTCTTTCACTTTGCGCCGTTTTTAGGCGACAAGATCATGCTCATCATTTTTGGCGGCGTGGTCTCGGGCCTGGGTGCTGCCATCGCGCTTAAGTCCGGCGCATCCACCGGCGGTACCGACTTTATCGCGTTGTGGGTTTCCAACCACACGGGCAAGACCATCTGGGGCGTCATCTTTGGCTTTAACTGCTTTATCCTGGCAATCTTTGGTTTTATGTTTGGCTGGGACAAGGCGGCGTATTCCATTGTGTTTCAGTTTATTTCGACCAAGACCATCGACAGTTTCTATCATCGCTACGATCGTGTGACGCTGCAGATCACGACGCGTAAGGCAGACGAGGTCATGACTGCCTACGTAAACCATTTTCAGCACGGCATTAGCTGCGCCGAGGTCGTCGGCGGATACAGCCGCGAGAAGATGTACCTGCTGCACACCGTTGTCTCGACCTACGAGAGCCAGGACATTATCAGGCTGGTATGCGAGGTTGATCCCGGCGCCGTGATCAACGTGTTCCACACGCTCAACTTTGTGGGCGGTTGGTGGGGCGGTCATGTCGACGAACCCATGCCCACGGCCGTTCCCGATCCCGACAAGCCCGCACGCATGGCCAGCAGGCAGGCGCGCCTCAGCGAACAGGACAGCCTGCAGCAGGACGACGGCAAGTAAGGTATTTGGTATTTTGCCGGCTCTGCTCAATCTTGTCCCTTTTTGGTAGGTAAGGTGTATCGTTTTATCGTTATGAGGTAACATAAAACTAGACGTTATATACGTATTTGTTATTCCGATATTTCGATAAGAGTGATTAGATATGCCTGCACCCAAAAATGCGCCGCTGTACCAGCAGATTTACGACGAAATCAAGGATTCGATCGAGAAAGGTGTTTATGCACCCAAGGAGCGTATCCCGTCCGAGCTTGAGCTTGCCGAGCAGTACGAGGTGAGCCGTATTACGGTGCGCCGCGCCGTAGAGGAGCTGTGTTCCGATGGCTATCTGGTTAAACAGCAAGGCCGTGGCACGTTTGTCTCCACGCCGCACATCAACCGCCAGTTTCATGCCTCGACGCTGCAGACGTTTACCGCGCTGTGTGCCGACAATGGCATGAAGGCCGGCGCGCATGTAATCGATCGCCAGATCGTTCCGGCGCGCCAAAACGAGATGGAGTTCTTTGGCCTGCAGAAGGATGCGCTGCTGCTGCATATCAAGCGCGTGCGTACGGCCGACGGCGAGCCCATCTTTGAGGAGAACATCTTTGTGCCCTTTGACGCCTACCGTGAGCTGTTGACGGCCGATCTTGAGGACAAGTCGATTTTTGCCGAGGTCGAGCGTGTTGGTGGAACGCCGATTACCTCGGTTGGCTACCGCACGGTCGAGGCCGTTCGCGCCAATGCCGAGCAGGCGGCCGAGCTGGGCATCGCTCCGCACGATCCGCTGCTCAACCTGCGCGCCGGCTTTACCGGTCCCAATGGCGAGCCGGTTTTGCTCGGCAAGCAGTATTACGTGGGTAGCCGCTACGTCATGGTCATATAAGTTACGCGGTTTTACCAAACCGCGTAACGGCTCGACGCTACGCCTTTGGTTCCGCCGTTCTAACGAACGGCGGACCGGTCGACGCTGCAAACGCCCCTAAGCGGCAATCTGACGTTCAATCGTCGGTCGCGTACAAAAGTACGCTTCCCTCCTCTTTCACGTCACCTTGCTCGCTTAGGGGCGTTTTCGCTGACTTATGCTCAACCAGCGACGTTTCCGCGCTTGTCAAGAATGTCCCCAATGACTACCCGCAGAATGAGCGTGGATAATCTCCCGTTTTTTGCTTGGTGACGGGCTCGAAGTGGGAGATTATCCATGCTCGTTCCCATCGGATTACATTGCCCGTGGCCGGCAGCCGTGCGGCATCGGTCCGCGTGGCGGCGTATAATCGGCGGCAGAGGTGACGCATAATTTCTTTCGCAAATTGACAACCGCATAGCGGAACACGGCCCGCGCCCCGTCATATGATTTCTAGCGACTAAACAACAAATCACCGACGAAGGGGGCAC
>NZ_JBQKDN010000030.1:0-11310 GCF_052121815.1 Collinsella sp. LCP19S3_B6 | reverse complement strand
GGCAGGCCCCGCCGACCGATTGCAAGCGGTCGGCGGGGCCATTGTGGCTCTTGACAGCGGATTGGGTCATATGAGCGAAAACCCGCCAGAGCGAGCAAGGTGCCTTGAAGCGAAGCGGCATAGACCTTCTGGTCATGCCGCCGAAGCTGAAAGGCAGATTGCCGCTCTGGCGGGTTTACAGCGTCGAGCCGTTACGCGGTTCGTAGAACGGCGGAACTAATACTCAAGCTTCCACATGTAGCGGCGCGTCATATAGTCCTTGTGGGTGACGGCAGAGAGTGCACGCATGTAGACGTTGTTGAGGATCGGCGCGAAGATCAGGTGGTTGAAGTATTCGCTCACGCTGTCCTTGATGTCGTTGAGGCCGAGCTCCTTGGCGTCGAGCTGATAGACGCGCTCGCCACCGTACTGGTTGACGAAGCGGATGCCGCGCTCGTCGTTGCAGCGGCTGCGGCCGACGCTGATGAGCTGGAACAGCGAGGTGCGCTTGTCCAGGATCTCGAAGGGGCCATGGAAGAAATCGCAGGTGTTGATGGTGCAGGAGTCGATCTGTAGCATCTCCTGTACGTTGCAGATGCTAAAGACGTAGGCGGCACCAAAGAGCGGACCCTGAGCCATCACGTTGATGCAGGGCTTGTCGGCGTTCTGCTCGGCCCACTTGGCAGCGAGCGGACGGGTGTACTCGACGGCCTTGCGATAGATGGGGTCGACCAAGTCGAAGGCGGCCATAGCGGTCTCGTACTCGGCATAGCCCTCGGTCTGCTGCGTGAGCTCCATGGCGATCATGGTCACGACGGCGGAGTTGGTGCGGCCCATGCAGGACTCGTCGACGGCCAGGCTGTCGTACTGAATCTTGTAGTCGCAGACCTCGGTGAGGGCGGATTCGTCAACATAGATGGCGATGGTGCTGGCACCGTGGTCCTTGGCGACCTGGGCGGCGACGATAGTCTCCTTGGTGCCGCGCATGGACACGACGACGGCCAAGGTGTTCTCGTTAACGTAGGCAGGGGTGGCGTGCACGAACTCGTTGCTGGTGTAGCTGGAGCTCACGACCTGCGTGGCCTCGTGCTCCATAAAGTACTGGGCAGGATAGTTACCGCCGTTGGATCCGCCGGCGCCAATCCACACGACGCGCTTGATGCCGCCCTTGTCTGCCTTGTCGGCCAAAACCTGGGAGACGACATCTTTAACCTGTTCCTGAGTAGTCATCGTGCATCAGCCTTTCTTCTCGTTTGATGCTCATCACAGGCATACAAGTTACATACATGTTTTGGTTATGTCGACTAGTTGTATGCTATATTTGTCTTAGAAATTTTGCTGCTGTGGTTTTCGGTAGCTCGCTACCAGCAGTTTTATTGTTTTATTAAATACATGCTTGCTTAGGTAAGCATACAGGTTAGATATAGGTTGGCAATATGGGCGTCACATCTAAAAAGAAACTGACCCAATACGAGCGCTTGGCGGGCACGCTGCGCGATCGCATCGCTGCCGGCACGTATGCGCGCGGAGAGAAGCTGCCGTCCGAGATGGAACTCATGGACGAATCGGGGCTGTCACGCAGCACCGTACGCCACGCCCTTAAGGTGCTCGTTGATGAGGGCCTGGTGCGCACCGAGCGCGGGCGTGGCGCCTTTGTGGCCGACACGCCCGCGCTCCACGAGAACAACCTGGTGTTTTCGAGCTATACCAAGCAGGTCGAAGGCCAGGGCATGAAGCCCACCACGCGCACCGTGGACTCGGGCTTTGCCAAGGCGGCCGGCAGCATAGCTAAGTTCTTTGACGCCGCCGTGGGCAGCAAGCTCGTCAAACTTGTCCGCCTGCGCTACCTGGACGACGCGCCGCTGTGCCTGGAGACCACCTACCTGCCGCCAAGCTTCGAGACGCTCATCGATCGCGATATCAACGGTTCGCTCTACGCCACGCTGCGACAGGAGTTCCATCGCGCACCGGCACAGGGGCATAAGACCTTTGAGGTGTGCTATGCCTCGCAAAACGAGGCGTTTTTGCTCAACGTTGAGCGCGGGCAGGCGCTGATCCTGATCACCGACTACGTCTACGACACCGACGGCCGACCGCTCCATGTCTCCAAGCGCATCCAACGCACCGACCGCGCCAAATACACCGAGCCCATCGGCTAACCTGCCAAAATAAACCTGTCCCTAAATGGTAGGTTTGGGGAGGTCGGGGAACCAGGTTGGTTTGGGTTGGTTGGGCGTGCGCTCGGCTAGGACCAGCTCCATCCAACACATGTCGTACCAGCGACCGAACTTTTGGGCGCAGCGGTCGAAGGCGCCCACCAGGCGATACCCCATATGGGCATGGAAATCCTGACTGTTGTGCGTCAGATACTCGTCGTCCTTGTCGTGCGGCACGGCGATGAGCGCGCACATGTTGGTGATGCCCATCGCAATCAGGCATTGCTTGAGCGCATCGTGCAGCTTGCGGCCCAGCCCGCCGTGGCGCACATCGCGCGCCAGGTAGATCGACGTCTCGACCGACCAGTCGTATGCCTCGCGGCTGTTGAGCGGACTCACATAGGCATAGCCTACCGGACGCCCGTCCAGCTCCATCACCAAATACGGGTAGCGCTTGAGCGTACGCTCGATACGCCCGGCGAACTCCTCAACGCTCGGCACCTCGTATTCGCAGGTAATCGCCGTCTGGCGCACATACGGCTCATAGATGGCAAGCAACGCCGGCGCATCGTCGGGCGTCGCCAGGCGAATCGTCGGCTCGGACATTTCGGTCATACAACCCTTCCCCCTCAAAAACAAAGGCTGCCCTGCGCCAAGCTCAGGCGCAGGGCAGCCCCTTGTCACTACATCAGGCTACAGGACAGCCGCCAATGCGTCGATGTCCTCCTGCGTCGTGGCCCAGCTGGTGCAAAAGCGCACCACCGTGTGGGTCTCGTCGTACTTTTCCCAGTACTCAATCGAGGCATGCTCGCGAATGCGGGCCATGTCCTCGTTGGGCAGAATCACAAACTGCTGGTTGGTCGGCGTCTCCAAAAAGAACTGGTAGCCGCGCTCGTGCAGCACGCGACGAAGCGCCTGAGCCGTCTCGATCGCCTGGCGACCAATCTCAAAATACAGGCCGTCGGTAAAAAGAGCCTCAAACTGCACGCCCGTCAGGCGGCCTTTGGCAAGCAGCGCGCCATGCTGCTTAATACGCGGAATGGGATGCGCCGGGGCGTGCATACCGCAGAACACCACAGCCTCTCCGCAGAGCGCGCCGCACTTGGTACCGCCGATGTAGAACACGTCGCACAGCTGCGCCAGCTCGGGCAGGGTAATGTCGCACTCATCGGCCGCCAGCGCATAGGCCAGGCGGGCGCCATCCACAAACAGCGGAATCTCGCGCTTCTGGCACACTGCGTGAATCGCCGCGAGCTCGGCCTTGGAGTACAGCGTGCCGTACTCGGTCGATAGACTCACGTACACGGCACCCGGAAACACCGTGTGCTCGTAGCTCTCGTTTTCGTAGAACACCTGGATATAGTTCTCAAGGTCCTCGGCGTGCATCTTGCCCTCGTAGCCGGGGATGGTGAGCACCTTGTGGCCGCCAAACTCGATGGCGCCCGCCTCGTGGCAGGCGACGTGGCCAGTCTCGGCGGCAACGACGCCCTCGTACGGCGCGAGCAGCATGTCGATCACCGTCGCGTTGGCCTGCGTGCCGCCCACCAGAAAAAACACGTCGGCATCGGGGGCCTGACAGGCCTCGCGGATAAGCTGCTTGGCACGCTCGGTATGTGCATCGGTACCGTATCCGGGCTGCGGCTCCATATTGGTGTCGACGAGCGCCTGCAGCACCGCCGGGTGTGCGCCGTGGGAATAATCGTTGTTAAACGCGAGCATGGCAATCCTCTCTTACCGGGTATCGGCCAGATGATTCAAACGGAGCTATTGTACGCCGCTGGGATAGGCAATGCGCGCGGCAAGGCACTCAAGTGCCAGCACCAGAGCAAAACCGCAGCTCACGTCACTCAAAAAGTGCGCTCCGATCACGATGCGGCCAAACGCGACGAACGCCACAACCACAGCCGCCGTCCAAAAGACCACACGACGGCGCGACGGCTTTTCCTTAAAGGCCGCTGCGGGAAGCCCGGCGAGCATAAGGCCGATCGCCGCGTGCGCCGCGTGTCCGCTCGCAAACGACTTAAAGCCGTCCTTGACTACACCGGCGGCAATATAGGCCCGCTTGTCGGGGTTGCCGATCACCCACCACGGCTGAAACTCGAGCCCCGGCGTCACCTCGACCACGCGCATGCGCGGGCGCGACCACAGCGGCTTGACGATCACGTTGAGGATGATGGCCTGAGCGACCCACACGGCAAGCACCATGAGCGCCCAGCGTGTGAGCTCGTCGGGCTCGGTCGTGCGCGTGAGGCGATAGACGATAAGGTTGGCGACGATGGCCAGCACAAACGTCAGCACCAACTGAGCCGCGATGAGTTTGCCGCCAACCCTCAGGGACGAAACGATCTCATAGCCGGTCAGGCCAACATTGACGAGGATGCCGAGCACGGCGAGCCATTTGCTCCCCCTGGAGTCGGGACGCACCGCACGCACGAGCATAACGCCCGCGACGCTCGCCGTCAGCTCAAACGGCAGCTCGCCGGCCGCCTCGATAAAGCGGCCGTACATACTGCCGATGTTGAACAGCGAGCTCGAGATCTGATAATCGAAGAAACTGCCCACGCCCAGGCAGAGGGCAAGGATAACCGCGATAGCAGCGGCATCTTTCTTATAGATGTACCCGAACATGCTTTCCTTTCGATGGAACCAGATTGCCCAAATGGGGCGTTTACGGCGTCGACCCGTTAGTCATCGTCGGACGTGCCCAGCTGCTGCAGCAGCATGAGTGCCGCGGCCACGGGGCCGGTGCCGTCGTTGGCGTCGAGACCGCGACCCAGGCCGCTGCCCGCGCCGGCTCCCGCCTTGTAGGGCACCGACAGTTTGCGGCTCTTGGGGAAGTTTACCGCGCCATAGCGGGTCTTAAGCTCATAGGCCACCTTCTTGGGAACGTCGACGCCCAAAAACGTGATGCGACCGCCGCTGAGCGTAACGCTCTCGAGCCCCAGGCGCTCGCCGCGAATGCGGATTCGCGCGCGATTGAACAGGTTGAGTCCCGCCAACGGCAGCTCGCCATGCGCGGCCTCGGTCTCTTCCTGCACCTCGTCGATGCTCTCCAGGTCCTCGGCCGCCGCAAGCTTACGGTATACGAGCACGCGCTGATCCACCGCCGGCAGGTACTCCTCGGACAAGAAGTAGTCGGCCGGCAGGTTAATACCCACGCTCGCGGCCTCCACACCGGCATCGTCGTCGCCACGCGCCTCGGCCACGGCCTGACCCAGCATCTGCGTAAACAGGTCAAAGCCCACGCTCGACAGATTGCCGTGCTGCTCGGCGCCCATGAGCGAGCCGGCGCCGCGAATCTCCAGGTCGCGCATGGCGATACGCATGCCGCTGCCCAGGTCCTGGAACTCGGAGAGTGCGGTCAGGCGTGCCGTAGCCTCCTCGGTGAGCGGCAGCTCGCCCGGGAACATAAAGTACGCGTAGGCTTGCGTGGCAGAACGGCCCACGCGGCCCTTGAGCTGGTAGAGCTGCGCCAGACCCAAGCGCTGCGAATCCTCGATGATCAGCGTGTTGGCGGTCGCGTTGTCGATGCCGCTCTCCACGATGGTCGTGGCGACGAGCACGTCGATCTTTTTGGTCGCGAACTCGATCATCACGTCCTCGACCTCGCGCGGGCCCATCTTGCCGTGCGCCACGCCCACGCGCGCCTCGGGCGCGGCCTCGTGCACGCGCGCCACGGCGTCGTCGATGGTCTTGACGCGGTTGGACACGTAGTACACCTGGCCGCCGCGGCCCACCTCCAGGCGAATCGCCGCGCTCACCACGTCGGGGTCGTACTCCCCCACGTGCACGATCACGGGGCGGCGCCCGGTCGGTGGCGTGGTGATCAGGCTCATGTCGCGCACGCCGCTCGTGGCCATCTGCATGGTTCGCGGAATAGGCGTTGCCGAAAGCGTGAGCACGTCAATCTGCTCGCGCAGGTTTTTGAGCTGCTCCTTGTGCTGCACGCCAAAGCGCTGCTCCTCGTCGATGATCACCAAACCCAGGTTCTTGGGGTTCACATCGGCCGAAAGCAAACGATGCGTGCCGATGAGTACGTCGATCGTGCCCTCGGCAAACGCCTTGAGCGCGCGCTTCTGCTGCGCCGGCGTGCGAAAGCGGCTGAGCACCTCGACCTCGAGGCCAAACGGCGCAAAGCGCTCAAAGAAGGTCTCATAGTGCTGTTGGGCCAGAATGGTCGTGGGGCAGAGCACCATGACCTGACGGCCGGAGTCCACGCACTTAAACGCCGCGCGCAGGGCAACCTCGGTCTTGCCAAAGCCCACGTCGCCGCACAGCAGGCGGTCCATGGGCTTGGGCGCCTCCATGTCGGCCTTAATATCGGCGATAGCCTCCAGCTGGTCGCGCGTCTCGTCGTAAGGAAAGCTCTCCTCCATCTCGATCTGCTCGGGCGTGTCGGGCGGGCAGGCGATACCGGTAATCGAAGAACGGCGCGTATACAGATCGACCAGGTCAAACGCCAGCTTTTTGGCGTTCTTGCGCGCCTTGTTGGTGGCACGCGTCCAGTCGGCGGTGTTGAGCCTAGTCAAGCGCGGCTTGTCGCCGTCGGGACCAACATAGCGCGTGATGCGGTCGACCTGCTCGAGCGGCACGTAGAGCTTGTCGCCGTCGGCATATTCCAGCAAAAAGTAGTCGCGCTCCTTGCCGCCAACTTCCTGGCGCGCGATCTCGCTAAAGAGCGCGATGCCGTGAGTAGCGTGCACCACGTAGTCGCCCGGCTTAAACGGAAACGTGATCTGCGTAATGTCCACCTTGCGACGGCTGCGCGCGCGGTTGGCGTCCATGCGGGCATTGAGATCGGCGATCGAGAACACGGCTAGGTTGGCATCGGGCACCACCACGCCCTGCGGCAGGGCAGCATCCACAAAGGTCACGCGTCCGCGCGAGATGGTGGGTACGGCAGCACCGGCGGCAGCCTGGGCGGCGCCCGCCTCGAGCGAGCGGGCGTTGAGTGCGTCGACGCGGCGCTCGCGGATCGAGGCATGGGCCTCCTGGCGGACAGCACGGTCGGCAGAATCTGCCGCTGCCACGCGTACGCGCTCGCCAATAACGCCGGCGTTTTCGGGGGCGGCCGTCAGCGACTCCTCAAAGGTAATGCCCTCATCGCCAAAGGTGAGCTCCATCGACTCGCGCGCGCCGCGGTCGGGAATGGCAAACACGCAGGCATAGCGCTTGCCCACGACTTCCTGAACGCGCGTCATAAAGCGGTTGTCCGAGCCTGCGATAGCCGGCTGCTCAATCTTGAGCTCTGCCGTAACCGCACCGCCGGCGCGGATCAGGCTCACGTAGTTCAGGCGCTGCTGAGCACCAAAGTCGAGCTGCTGGGCGCGCACGTACAGGCCGTCCAAGCGGACAATCCCCGCCTCGCCGGCACGCGCCTCGATATCCTCGTAGGCACGCAGGCAGTCGTCGAACAGCGAGCGCGGCTCGGACAGAACCACAAGCGCCTTGCCGCTCACGTGCGCCAACGGGCTCACGGTCTGGCCGTACATCACCGGCAAAAAGCGGTCGAGCTCGGGTGTGACGATACGCGCATCAACCATCTCGAGCAGTGCCGCCAGCTTGCTGTCGCTCTGGCTTGCGCGATAGAGCGCCACGTGCATGTTGTGAACGGCTTCGTCGGTAAGCGCCAGCTCGCGGCACGGGAAGATCTCGATGCTGTCCTCGTTGCCGATGGTTTGGCCCGTAGAGCTCACCATACGGCGAATGCGATCAATTTCGTCGCCAAAGAACTCAATGCGCACGGGCGCTTTCTCTTGTGCGGGGAATACCTCGACGGTGTCGCCGTGCACGCGGAACAGGCCGGGTGCGTCGGCGGCGCCGGCATTGGTGTAGCCCATGCCCACCAGGCGCTGCGGCACTTCGTCAAAAGGAACCTCCTCGCCCACCGCAAAGGTCGTGGACTCCCAGTAGCGGCTCTCGACTGGCGGCACGCAACGCAGCAATGCACGGGCCGAGGCAACCATGATGCAGTTGTCCCCGCGCACGATACGCCCCAGAGCCTCGCAGCGCTGCGCCACCACGGCATCGTCGGGCGCCTGCTCGCGCCACGGATAGTCCTTGCGCTCGGGAAAGCGGCACACGTGCGCCAGGCCCACGTAGGCGGCAAGGCTGCGCGCGGCGCGATCGGCCGCGTCCTCGCCGCTCACAATGTAGACCGTAGGGCGCGGGCGGCGCGCAAACTGAGCAGCCGCCATAAGCGTGCGGCCCGACTGCGACACGGCCAGCGTCACATCCTCGCCGGCGTCGAGCCCGGCCTCGACGGTCTGCAAGGCTTCGGCAGTGTAGAGCTGCGCGGCTATACGGTGAATGAGCATGCTGTTCCTCCGGCATCGCAACGCCAAAAGCCCGCCGGGGCAAGCTCGGCGGGTCTTACGTCAAAAGTATTGATTATCATGGTAGCGCATGAGGTGAACACGCCAGCGCACGCCAAACAGCTACCCCAAAACGCGCATGCTCGGGCAAAGATCTGCCAGCGGGCACTCGTCGCACTTGGGTTTGCGGGCGTCGCAGATCTCGCGGCCAAAGGTGATCCACTGGTGGTTGACCGACTCCCAATACTCGTGCGGCAAGATCTTGAGCAGATCCTGCTCGGTCTTGAGCGGCTCTTTGGCGTGCGTCTTGGGACTCAGCATCAGACGGTGCGCGATGCGGTTGACGTGCGTATCGACCGCGATACCCTCGACAATGCCAAACCCCACGTTGAGCACGATGTTCGCCGTCTTGCGCCCAACGCCCGGCAGCTTGACAAGCTCCTTCATGTCGGCCGGCACCTCGCCGCCGTAATCGGCGACAATCATCTGTGCGGCCTCCACGGCGTGCTTGGCCTTGCTCTTATAGAAGCCGAGCGACTTAATGGTATCTGCCACATCGGCAACGCTCGCCCCCGCCATGGCCTCGGGCGTGGGCCACTGGGCAAACAGCTTCGGCGTCACCTTGTTGACCTGCGCGTCGGTCGTCTGCGCCGAGAGCAACACCGCTATGAGCAGCCTATAGGGATTCTCGTGGTCCAAAAAGCACTCAACCGGGCCATAGCGACGGTTAAGGCGCTCGCACACCTCAACGGCGCGCTCGCGCTTGGCGGCATTGGTCTCGCGTGGCATAACGACTCCTCGGATTGGCGGCATAACTTACCTATGGGCACGATTGTCCCACGTATGGGGTCTTTACGCCTCCAAAAATGCGCCGGTCTGGCGGCCCCACAAGCTTGCGTACTCGCCGCCTGCCTCGACAAGCTGCGCATGCGTACCGTCCTCGACAATCTCGCCGTCCGCCAGCACCACGATGCGGTCGAGCGCCGCCACGGTGGACAGGCGATGTGCCACCACAATGGAGGTGCGGCCGCGCATCAGGTTCTCAAGCGCCTCCTGCACCAGTGCCTCGGACTCGCTATCCAGGGCAGAGGTCGCCTCGTCGAGCACCAGAATCGGCGCGTCGGTGAGGATGGCACGGGCGATGGCCACGCGCTGGCGCTGACCGCCCGAAAGCTTAACGCCGCGCTCGCCCACCATGGTGTCAAAGCCCCGGGGCAGGCGGTCGATAAACTCCAGGGCATTGGCCAAGCGGGCCGCCTCGCGGATCTGTTCGTCGGTGGCATCGGGGCGGCCGTAGGCGATGTTCTCGCGAATGGAGCGGTGAAACAGCAGCGCCTCCTGCGGCACGTAGGCAACCTGGCGGCGCAGGCTCTGCTGCGTGCAGCGCGAGACATCCTGACCGTCCACGAGTACGCGACCGCCCTGTACGTCGTCCAGGCGCAACAACAGTTTGGTGAGCGTCGTCTTGCCCGAGCCCGATTTGCCCACCAGGCCCACGCGCTGACCCGCCGCCACATGAAGTGTCAGGTCGTCGAACACGCTCTCGCCCGCCGCGGCGTCGCGGTATGCAAAGCTCAGGTGCTCAAAATCAATCGCGCCCTCGCCCACCTTGAGCTCGGGAGCGTTCTCGTCGTCTGCCACCAGACGCGGCTCGTCCAGCACACGCGTCATCTCGGCCGCATCGCCCAGCGCGCGATTAATGCGCTGCATCATGGAGCTTACGTAGTTCAGACGCATGGTGAGGTTGTACGTATAGGTAAAGATCATGACAAGCGAGCCGGCAGAGATACCAAACCACGCGTTGCCGCCCACGACGAACACGCTCACCACGGCCATGGTGATGACGATAAGGCCCGAGGTCGTAAAGTTGCGTTGCATCATGGCGTGCATCGAAACCGTTTCGGCGTCGCGCGCGGCGCGGTCGGCAGCATCGAACAGGTCGCGCTCAAAGTCTTCGCGCCCACAGGTCTTGACGGCCAGGATGTTCGTGACCGCGTCGGACAACACGCCCGACAGTTTGTTCTGCGCGGCGGACGTCGCGGCCGAAAGCGGCATGATGCGCTTATACATGAGCCAGACAAACGCAATGTAGACGACCATAATGCCCACCAGGATCACGGTAAACGTCGGCACCACCGGAGCGAGCGCCGCCACCGTGCAGACAACCGAGGTGACAGTGGGAATGAGCGAATACACCGTCACGTCCACCAGCCCCGTGTAGCCGCTCATAAAACGGCTCGTCTGACTCACAAGCGATCCGCCAAAACGGCTGGTGTGGAATGTCATGGATTGATTGGAGAGCGTGTCGAAGCACAGGCGCGCCAAGTGATAGTTACCCGCAATCTCGAGCTTGTAGACGGTGTAGTCCTGCAGCTTGGAGAGGATTTGGCCCACTAGGTTAACGAGCACGAGTGCCAGAATGTAGGGGCCAAAGACCTCAAACACCCGGTCGCCCGCCACGGGGCCGGCCTGGACGCGGTCGACGATAAGCGCCATCACGTAGGTGTTGGCAAACGTGAGCAAAAAGATGTAGCCCGCCGACGAGAGCACCGAGAGAAAGACGATCAGCGGCTGCGTGCGCGTGACGTCCCAAAAACGCTGTAGCGTGCGGCGCACGGTTGAGCGTTTGAGCGGACTGGTGCTTCTCTGTGACATGGGCTTCCTTTCACATATGGCGGGGCTAAACGTCATTGTTGCATACTAAAGCACACTTCAGGCAAGCACGATGCGAAAAGCAGCGGGGCGCCCGCGTTTGAACTGCACCCCAAAACTTGGACGGCTTAAATAAGAACTACGCCGCAAGGGGCTGGTTCCGGAACTCCTCCGGGGTCAGCCCCTTCAGTTTAACCTGCCTTCGCCTC
>NZ_JBQKDN010000029.1:0-13297 GCF_052121815.1 Collinsella sp. LCP19S3_B6 | reverse complement strand
CGAGGCGAAGGCAGGTTAAACTGAAGGGGCTGACCCCGGAGGAGTTCCGGAACCAGCCCCTTGCGGCGTAGTTCTTATTTAAGCCGTCCAAGTTTTGGGGTGCAGTTCAAATCTGCATCCCCCGTTTTTGTTGCGTTTACTCTAGGTCAATAAATTTGGTGCTGAGAATCTTGCCGTCCTTGACGAGCATTCTGGCCATGGTGGGGCCTCGGGTGCCTCTGGGGTAGCTAGCACTGCCGGGGTTGAGGACCAAGCAGCGGCCTACTTGAGTTTCTTTGGTTACGTGAGTGTGACCGTTGATGGCTACGTCCACGGATCCCACCGGGAGGTCTTCGCGGTAGTGGGCTACGGCGAATTTGAGTCCTTCGTAGGTGAAGAGGGCCAATCGATCCACGTCGGGCCCGTAATCACGGTAGTAGTCGTTATTGCCCAGAACCGCTCGCACGGGGGCAATGGTTCGCAGATGTTCGTAGTCCATCTCCGACGTAAGATCGCCGGCATGGATAATCAGGTCCGCGCCGCTCAACTCATCTAAAAGCGCGGGCGACAGATAACCGTGGGTGTCCGAGATGATGTCGATACGCTTGGCGCTTGCACTGTTCATGGGATCCCTTCCGCAAAACGATTTGGTGCATTCATACAAAAAGCCCCGCGGCTCCGCAGACGATTTTGGTCTACAGGGCTGCGGGGCCGGTGTGCTAGAGGCTCAGGGCCTTCTTGAGCGGTACGACGCGACGGCGCGAAACCGGTACGCGTTCGTCGACGCCCGTAATGCCCAGCTGGATAGCGCCCGAGGGGACCGTCTCGACGTCGGTAACACACGCCAGGTTAACGATATAGCGGCGGTGAACGCGGAAGAAGCCAAAATCACAGAGCTTGGCCTCGAACTGTGCCAGCGAGGTCGTCGACAAAAAACGGTCGTCGACGGTATAGATACAGGAGTAATCGTCCTTGGCCATAATGAAGCGAATGTCGTCCACGGGGATGAGCACCTTGCGGCCGCCCTTCTCCACCGGGATGCGCTCGATGGTCACCTTGCTGTCCGCAACGGGCTTCGTGCGCTGCATGACCTTCTCGATTGCACGATCCAGGCGGGCTTCCTCTACCGGCTTCATCAGATAGTCGACGGCATCCACATCAAACGCCTCAACCGCATGATCGCTGTACGCGGTCACAAACACGATCGCCGGCGGATTCTTAAGCTTATGCAGCGCCTCGGCAAGTTGCAGACCCGAAGCGCCAGGCATCGAAATATCGAGGAACACGACATCAACGCGACTCTCCATAAGCATCTCGATGGCGGAGCGAACGCTCGACGCTTCTGTGATCGTGCCGATCTTGCCCGTCTGCTCGAGCAAGAAGCGAAGTTCCGAACGGGCCGGGGCCTCATCATCCACAATCATCGCACGCAGCATGGGGATAAAACCTTTCGTCAACTAACTACGTCGGGCATACGCCAACCGGCGTTAAGCCCGTGACCAATTATTCTACTCTTGAATGTCGAAGATGCTCTCCGACAAATCGAGATGTAGGAGCACTTTAGCGCCCTTACCCGGCGCCGATTCGACGCGCGTATAGGAGTGCGGCCCATAAAAGCGATGAATGCGCTCCGAAATATTGTGCATGGCAACGCCGGCGCCGCCACCCTGCGGGGAGCTGGCGTCGGGGCGGGCAGAGCGCTCGTCAAACAGTCTGGCAGCGATGCCCTCGTCCATGCCCACACCGTCATCGGCCACCGAAATCAAAATCGCATCGTCACCATCCCTGCGCACCGTCACGTCAATCTTCAGCGCACTGGCATCACCCATGCCGTGACGCACGGCGTTCTCGACAATCGGTTGGATCACAAATGCCGGAACCAGCGTGTCCTCGACGTCCTCGGACACGTCAAAGGTCGCCAGCACGCGATCCTCGCCAAAGCGCGCCTTCTCAAACGTCAGGTAGCGCTTGGTCTGTGCGACCTCGCGCGACACGGGAATGAGCGAACCCGAATTGTCGAGCGTTGCGCGATAGAACGAGGAGAACTCGCGCAGCAGCTCGCGGGCGCGCAGCGGGTCGGTACGCGTAAACGATGCGATGGTGTTGAGCGTGTTGAACAGGAAGTGCGGGTTAATCTGCGCCTGCAGGGCACGCACCTCGGCACGGGCCGTGAGCTCCTTTTGCACCTCGAGCTCGTGAATGGCGAGCTGCGTGGACAGGATTTCGGCAAAACCCGAGGCGAGCGCATACTGGGTACGGTCGACGGCACGCGGGGTCTTGTAATAGAACTTGAGCGTGCCGACGGTGCGGTCGCCCACCTTGATGGGTGCGATGATGCCAGCGGGGACCTGGTTGTGTGAGCCATCCGAACCCACCACGTCCACCACGCGGTTGAACGACTGGACGATACCGTGTTCGATGACGTAGCGCGTGGCGAGCGTATGAATGGGAGAATTGGGCAGCAGCTTTTCCTCAAACTCGCCCGCGCAGGCCAGTACGTTGCTCTCGTCGGTAACGGCAACTGTCATGGCGCGTGTCTCGGGCAAAATGCGCTGGCACACCAGACGTGCTGACTCCTGCG
Source organism: Collinsella sp. LCP19S3_B6 (assembly GCF_052121815.1). Lineage (NCBI taxonomy): Bacteria > Bacillati > Actinomycetota > Coriobacteriia > Coriobacteriales > Coriobacteriaceae > Collinsella > Collinsella sp. LCP19S3_B6. The sequence goes on along the minus strand of NZ_JBQKDN010000029.1, from coordinate 10,737 downwards.
TCAGACCGCCTTTAATGTCCTCGAGCATGGCCGAGGCCACCGAGAGCGTCTCCTCGGTGTACTGCGAGCGAACCGAATCGGGATTGAGCGTCAAAAAGATAAAGATACACAGGAAGATGCATAGCAGCGTACAGGCGACCACGGTCGCGATTGGCTCGATTCCAGTCGCCAGGGCAAAAACAAAGTACACCAGCACACAAATGGCGCAGGATACGGCAATGATGCGAAAGATTGACATTGAACTATCGCGCTGGGCGCGGCGGTCGATCATTCAGTCCCCTCCAGGATGCTGGTCAGCTGGGCGTCACGCCAGAGCTCATCCATAATCTTGGGCCAGAAGCTCTGGAAACGCAGGTAGCTTGCGGCGTTTTGGCGTGCGTAGGTCCTGGCCTCGTCAATACCGTGGCGCCAAATGCGTAGGTATCCCTCGTGCTCGCGGGTAAAAATGCTGCGGACCATGGCAGTCTTACGCACGCGATCGTCAAGCTCGCGCGAAATCCACGGACCCGGATAGGGCATGAGAGACGCGGCTGTAACGGGAATGAGCTCTTTCTGATGCGCGGCAAACGTTAGCTTGGCACGTTCGTAGTACCAACGGTACACGTCCTGCATAAAGCGCGGCGAGCGTTTCTCGGACTCGGGCGGCAGATGGCGCACGGTCCACTCGTTATCAAACCATACGTCGTAGCCAAATATGCGCATATTAAAGAGGTAGTCCAGGTCCTCGCCACGAGTGATAAACGGGTCAAATGCCACGCGGGTAAAGGCGCGGGCATGGAGGGCCATAAGGCCGCCGCACACATAGTTTGAACGCGAAATACGGGTACCCGAGAGCGCCTTTTTCATCCAGCGATTGAACTCAATACGCTTGGTCCACCAACGGTGGCAGATGCCCACCTTGTCCGTGGGGGCCAGCGGCGATCCGTCTCGATCGTAAAAGTAGCCGCTCTTAACCAAGATCGGCAGGCCCTGACGCGTCTGCTGCCCCAACGCGTAAGTCGCGCGTTTCATAAAGTCGGCATCGATGACAGTCTCGTCGTCATCCAAAAAGATGACGGCATCGTGACCCAGCACGGCGGCACAGGCAAGTCCCATATTGCGGATGGCGCCATAGCCGCGCAGGCTCACGCATTCTCCCGAACCCTTGGGCGCAATCTGCGCTACGCGGTCGGCGATACGCGATGCCTGGGTATTGGTGACTACGGTAACTTTGAGCGTAGGGTGCGCGTCGACGATTTCGCGTACACGCTTCGACACATCCGCCGTGGCCGAGATGGGACAGACCACCAAAAGGATGATTCGCGGAATATCGCGTACCTGCTCGAGCGAAGCAAGACAGTGATCGAGCTCGGGATTGGCGGCGTTGAGATTCGTCGAGTGGTCATAGACACCGGGAGCGTTTGCATGGGCATCATCGCCCGCCCAATATGTTGGAATCACAACCGTGGCGTTCATGCCTTCCCTCCCTGCAACACAAAAACGAGGCGCCGCCAAACACAGGCGACGCCCCGCGACCTAGCTGATTCCATCATACCCACTTGGGCAAATCATTGCTCGCAAGTCGCAATGTTTATTGCGGATAACCCCAAAAGAGTACCGCAGACAGGCACAATAGCCGCTCGCTCCTATGCGGCATGCTCTGCCGCTCGAGTCATGCGAGACAGGCGGGCCAGCAGCATAAAGCCAACGACCAGCAGCACAGCAATGGAAAGAACGCCCAGCGACGGGTTGCCGGTCAGCGAGGTGACGACCGACACCAGAAAGGTGCCCATAACGCTTGCATAGCGCCCAAAGATGTCAAAGAAGCCGTAGTACTCGTTGGACTTTTCCTTGGGGATGATGCGGCCAAAGTAGCTACGGCTGAGTGCCTGCACGCCACCCTGGAACAGGCCGACCATAATGGCAAGCACCCAGAATTCAAAGGCGGTCTTGAGGAAAAACGCGGCGAACAGCACAATGCCCATGTAGGCGGCGACCGCCACCAGGATCATGTTGAGCGTGCCCACGCGTCCGGCGAGCTTGCCGTAGATGATGGCGGACGGAAAGGCCACGAACTGTGTAACGAGCAGGGCCAGTACCAGCTGGGTCGAGTCGATGCCCAGAGCCGAACCGTAGCTGGTTGCCATGGAAATGACCGTGTGCACACCGTCGATGTAGAAGAAGAACGCGATCATGTAGACCAGCACGGTCTTGTTGTGGGCGATCTCGCGCATGGTGTGTACGACCTCGGAGAACACGCCGCCCACGATGTGGCCGATGGTGTCCTCGGGACCGCGCTCGCGACCGTACTTTTGCTTATAGGTGCGAATGAGCGGCAGGGTAAAGATGAGCCACCAGGCACCAGTGATGACAAACGACAGACGCGTTGCCAGCATGGTGGGGACGCCAAGAGCGGGACCACCCATGATAAGCGCCAGGCAGATGATAAACGGCACAGTGGAACCGATGTAGCCCCAGGCATAGCCCGAGCTGGACACGGCGTCCATGCGCTCGTCAGTGGTAATGTCGGGCAGCATGGCGTCATAGAACGTCATAGAAGAGTTAAGGCCGATGGTGCACAGCACGTACACGGCCAAAAATGCCATGGCAGACATTGGGATAGCCTGCGCCAGGCAAAGCACCAAGCCCGTGAGGAAGAAGCCCAAGAAAAACTTGATCTTGTTGCCGGCGTAATCGGCAAGTGCGCCCAGAATGGGCATGAGCATGGCAATGACCAGCGAGGCAATCGTCTGCGCGCTACCCCAAGCGACCACCAGGTCGGCCGAGGAAGCACCGGTATTGATGGCGTTAAAGTAGATGGGCACCACCGAAGTGTTGAGCAACACGAGGGCCGAATTGCCCACATCGTACATAACCCAGTTACGCTCGAGCTTGGTGTATTTCATGGACAGGGACCCTTCGTGTTCGCCCGATATGCAGCTAGTTCATCGTACCCCAATTGTCCAGAACCGCCGGTAAGGATTCGGCAAAGGGACACGCACGAACCCTACTCCTCGCGGTCGAACTCTTCATCAGCGCCGAGCACGCGACCGCTGTAATTGACGTGGTTGGTCACGGCCTCCATGTCGCCGGTCTCGATAAAACGTGCGACCGTGCACTCGTAATCGACCAGCGCGCGATCAAAGACCTCGGGGAAACTCTCGTTCGAGACCTCGTCGGTAAAGGGATTCTTCCATGTCAGATGGCCCAGATTGCCGGTGCGCTCGGGCGGCTCGGTCGTCACGCGGTGAGCAAGGCCATCGAGCAGGGAGTAGTCGTGTACTAGGCCCTCGACCAGGGCAATTGCACGCGTCTTGGCCGAGCCCGCCGGTTCAATGGCGCGATAGAGCAGCTGCATGTCGGCAACGGCGGCACCGTACTCCCCCGCTGGGATATCGATACCGTACACACGCCCGGCAACATAGCTCATCAGCACGCCGGCCACGCGATTGATGCGGTCGGTGGTGACGATCTCGCCCGCCGGCGGATAGTCCTCGACCGTGGCCCCGTCGCGCTTGAGCTGCAGCATCAACACGTCCAGGTCACTTTCGAGCACCGCATGGACCTGGCTGCCCGAATCCCCCAGCTCGGGATCGGACTCGACAATGCCAAACTGCTGCTCGTAGACAAAGGGGTGGGCATTACGGTCGAGCACGTAGTGCGACAGCAGGCCCAGCGCAAAGGCGCGGCCCAAGTTGGCATCGCGCGGGAGCAGATGGGACACGCCGTCGCGCAGGCACGAGAACTGGCGCGACATGCGCGAGCGATGCATGGCCTGCGCCAGCAGCGTGCAGTCGGAAACGCGCGGCGTCAAGATGTGGAAGAAAAACGGGTCGGGACCCTGGTTGCCCAGGATAAAGGCAATGCGTTCCTCGTCGGACGTAATGACGCCCTGCGGCAGACGATCGATGCTTTCCTCGCCAAACAGATGATGCGTAATAAGCGCAGGCATAATGATCCTTTCGATTTCATTCGATGTCACCCATTATGCCCACCGCGCGGCCATGCCAAACCCGCGTCGGCAAACGATGGCATGCGGACCGTCTACACAAGCCCCAGGCGCGCCTTAACCTCGGCAGCGCGACGACGGGACACGGGCACCGTCGAGGTTACGCGATCGAGCCTGAGTTCCATAAGACCCGTAGAACCGATCTCGACATTGTGCACGTCTTCCAAATTGACCAGATAGCTGCGGTGGACACGGATAAAGCCCTCGGAGGCCAGGCGCCGCTCGAGCGATGAAATCGACTCATTGATCAGATATGTTCCCTCGGCGCAGACGGCGTTGCAAAAATCGGCGCGCGCCTCAAAGTAGCAGACATCCGCCACGGGAATGAACACCTTTTTACCCCCACGATCCACCGTCAGGCGCAAAGGCTGGCGCGGAGCATGGACGACACGGCGAGCGCCCAGGGCGGTCTCGATCTTATCGAGCGCCTTTGACAGGCGAGCATCCTCGACCGGCTTGACGATGTAATCGACGGCATCGAGGTTATAGGCATCAGCCGCATACTCGGCAAATGCCGTCACAAACACCACGACCGGCGGTGTCTTTAGGTTCTGAAGCGTCTCGGCAAGCTCAATTCCCGAGCGACCGGGCATAGTAATGTCTAAAAACAGCACGTCGGGCTTGTTCGACAGAATCGATTCCACGGCTTCGGTGACATTGCCCGCCTCGGCAATCTGGCCCACACGCGCATCCTTTTCCAACAGATAACGTAGCTCAGCCCTAATTGGGGGCTCGTCATCGACCACCAAGATGTTCCAGCCTTCGGACATATGCGCTTCCCCTCTTTTTTCTCTCAATCCAACCGCGCGCTACACCGTTAGCGGTGCCGGCTCATGCGGCTCGCCGTTCAACTCAACGATGACCTGCGTTCCCACGCCCTCCTGGGACTTCACGCGCATGCCGGAATCTTCTCCGTAAAAGAAATGGATGCGCTGAAGCACGTTGAAGAGCGCCAGGCCGCAGCCTCGCTTGACGGAGCCGTCGGCGGTAATGCTTTCGGGCTCCTCTCGGCGATGCTGCTCAAACAGATGCGCGCAGACTTCTTCGCTCATACCGATGCCGTCATCTTCGACGATGATCTCCAAGCCGTCATCGGTCTCAAAAGCCCTAACACGAATGGAAAGCGGCTCGGTCTCGCGCTGCGCATGCTTGATGCAGTTTTCGAGCAGCGGCTGCAAGATAAACGGCGGCACCAGGCTGTCGCGCACCTCAAAGTCGATGTCGACCGAAACGCGCAGACGGCCGTCGCCATAGCGGGCCTGCATAAGATTGATATAACGGGTGCCCTGTTCCACCTCGTGCTCGAGCGTGGTGAGCGTATCGGAGTCAGAAAGCGTCTGACGATAGTAGTTGGAAAAGTCGATCAGCAGCGATCGCGCCTTGTCGGGCTCGGTTCGAACGAGCGAAACGATCGTGCTAATGGTATTGAATAGAAAATGCGGATCGACCTGCGACTGCAGAGCGCGGAGCTCAACGCGGGCCGTGAGCTCATCTTGGCGCTCGAGCTCAAAGCTGGCGAGCTGCGTGGAAATGAGATCGGCGAAACCCGAGGCAAGCGCCGTCTGTCGCATATCGATGCTGCTCAGGCGTGGGTAATACAGCTCGAGTGTGCCCACGCAATGACCGCGCACGCTAAGCGGCGCGACAATACCGGCACGCAGACGGGGAAAATAGCCGCCCGTCTCATTGGAGGCATCACGCGAAAACACGCTCTGTTCGCCCGTCTCAATCACGTTGAGCGTGGTCTTGAGCACTACCGGGGTTCCGGCAGGGCACTTTGCCGAGTCCTCGCCCCAGCTTGCCAGCACCTGCCTGCCGTCAGTAAAGCAGATGGCAGAAGCGATGGTCTCGGACAGGATAATTTTAGAGGCACCCAGGGCCGCTTCGGGCGTAAGGCCGCGCGACGTGTAGGCAAATATTTTTGATGCGATGGCGAGCGTGCGGTCGGTTGCGCTCGATGTGAGGTCATCGGGGACCACAAAGACATACGAGAAGAAGAAGCACAGCATGACCAGGCCGGCAATAACGACAACGCCTGGAACGGGATTGGGATTATCGGTTAAATCCCAGATAAGCAGCAAGATAAGCGCCGGAACGACAACACCGAGTAGGATGGCCTGAACCACATGCTGGGCCGTACGAAAGACCTTGGTAGAGTTGTAACTCTTGCCCAGATTCAGCCTGTTTAAATCCACCGTCATCCCCTCTTGTCCGTAGTACCGATAGCAATAAAGAGGGCCGCAAGCGACCCTCTCCATTGCATTATGCAATCAAAAACTGTGTTTTACATCCAGCCATCGACAAACGGTAGCTTAGGCGCTGTACTTGTTTGGCTCGCCGAAGGTGCCGGCCTCGACAATCCAGCCGTCCTTCATGATGACGTCCATGTTGTCGGTGTTGAGCACGTGGATGTCGGCGGCGACGTCACCGTTGACGACCAGCAGGTCGGCGCACTTGCCGGCCTCGATGGAACCGGTCTCGTCCTCGATGTGGCACATCTTGGCACCGTTGAGGGTGGCGCAGGTGATGGTCTCGACCGGGGTGAAGCCGATCTTGTCGACGAACTCGTACATCTCCTCGATGGAGCAGGTGCCGTACGGGGTGACGAAGGAGAAGGAGTCAGAGCCGATCGTCATGACGACGCCGCGCTTCTTGGCCTCGCGCAGGCAGTCATAGTTGCGCTGCAGCTCCTTCTCGACCAGGGTACCCTCGTACTTGTCGTGCAGCTCGGGGACATAGACGGGAGGATAGGTGGCGTACCAGGTGGGCAGGAAGGCGATCGTCGGGGTGAAGAAGGTGCCCTGCTCGGCCATAAGGTCCATGGTGCGCTCATCGATATCGAAGCCGTGAATCAGCTGCTCGCAGCCAAAGCGAACGGAATCGTAGGCGGCGGCGTGGTTGTTGTAGCAGTGGCTCCACACGGGGATACCGACCATCTTGGCCTCTTCGACCACGGCCTGGATCTCCTCGGAGCAATAGTGCTGGTCGCGACCGGAGTCCCAGCGCCAGATGCCGCCACCGGTAGCCCAGATCTTGATGGCATCGGGGTTCTCGCGCAGGCGACGACGGACGGCCTTGCGCAGATCCCAAGGACCGTCGACCTGGTCGCCCCAGGGATGGGATTCCTTGTTGAGCTCCTGGGTGCAGTGGTGGGAGTCACCGTGACCGGCAACACGGCAGAAGCCGAGGCCGGTGGCCAGAACGCGCGGGCCCTTAAAGACGCCCTTGTCGATGCAGTCGCGAATCTGGATACCAAAGCGGCCGATCTCGCAGACGGTGGTGAGGCCGTGGGTGAGGCAGTCGTAGGCCTGCTTGACGGCGACGGCCTGCTTCTCGAGGAGCGGCTGCATGACCCAATCGGTGTCATCGTCGGTCAGGTTGCCCGAGAAGTGCAGGTGGGTGTCGATCAGGCCGGGAAGGACAGTCTTGCCGGCGGCGTCGATAACCTCAACGCCCTCGGGAAGGTCCTGCATAACACCGGCGTACTCGATCTTGCCGTTATCGTCGACGAGAACGAGGGAGTTCTCGACCGGCTCGGCACCGGTACCGTCGATGAGCTTGCCGCCAACGATTGCATACTTAGTGGACATGGTTCCTCCTTATGGATCCATATAGTGGGTGAGGCCGTGTTGGGTTAAGGCCTCACAAAGCTACCCAAGTGATGCCGGGTTCGGTACGCGGGAGAGAGGGCACCGCGCACCCAATCCGCCCCGGCTCGGCGTTACTTTTTACGGGAATTGGTGAAAGCCATGAGAGCCAGGCCAATAGCCAACCAGCCGATCACGATGCTCCACTCCACCATGTTGAGGGAGGCGGGAGAGAACGGAATCACGAGCAGGCCGATGATGATGGCGCAGGCAGCGATGGCGAGGCTGATGCCAAACTTGCCGCCGGGCACCTCGTAGGGACGAGGTAGGTCGGGCTCGGTGAAGCGCATGCGCAGGCAGGCAAGAGCGACCATGCCGCAAGAGAAGATGAAGGCGAGAGCCGACACATTGGTCAGAGGGATGAGCATGTTCTTGCCCAGGAACGGACCGACGACGGTGATGATGGCCAGAACGACGCAGGCGAGCTTGGGAGCGCCGGAATTGGGATCGACCTCGGCAAACTTCTCGGGCAGCTGGCCCTTGCGGCCCATGGCGAGCATAATGCGGCTCGTGGCGCCGTAGAAGGAGTTCATCGGGCCCATGGGTCCAAGCGTGGCGATGACGAGCATGGCCAGGTACAGGAGCATGTTGATGCCCTTAAGACAGGCAAGCGCGGGAACGGGGCTCTTAACAAACTCATGCCAGTCAAGGATAGTGCCGAACGAGTAAATGCAGACCATGTAGAAGCCGCCGGCGGCCAGCAGGGCCAGGGAGATGATCTTGCCGAACTTGTTCCAGTTAAGGCCCTCGGCTGCTTCCTCAGCCTGCTGAGGAATGGTGTCGAAACCGGCGTAGAAGAACGGGGTCAGAACCAGGACCGACACGATACCGGCGAACAGGCTGGTGCCCTCGGTGGCGGCCTTACCGCCGCCAGCACCGGCGACCTGGGAGAACACAGGCATGGCGTTGTTCGGCGAGCCGGTGAACAGCGAGACGCCCATGGCGAGTAGCATGCCGCAGAGCAGGGCCTTGGTCAGGAAGGCTTGGAGCTTGGCGGCCGAGCTGGCACCGCGGAAATTGAGGAAGATGACGTAGACTGCAAAGCCGAGCGCGATCAGCGTCGGGAACAGGTAAACGTCGGCGCCCAGGATGGTGTAAAGCTTGACGGCGCGCAGCCACTCAAGACCGGGCAGGCTACCGAACATCTCGGACACGAGAGTCGAAATGGCAATGGCCTCCCACGGGCACAGGATGCCGTTGCCCAGGGCCAGGAGCCAACCGGTAATGTAGCTCATTGTACGGCCAAAGCTACGATCGACATACTCGACGATGCCACCCGAGATGGGGATAGCAGCCGTAAGCTCACCGAAAACAGCTCCGACGGGCACGAGGAAGATTGCACCCAAGAGGAATGCGATCATAGCGGGAACGGGACCGCCGCCCACGACCATCCAGTCGCCGACCTGCAGAACCCAACCGGTACCGATGATGGCACCGAAACCGATGGTGAAGAAGTTCCAGAGCGAAAGCGTTTTCTTCATGCCGCCGGTATCCTCGACTGCAACTTCTGCGTTCTTGTCCGCCATTGTTCCCCTCCTTTCCTTTCTGACGCCCCTTGGCGTCACCCCTTGCACGGCCTGTTTTGCCGCGCACTTTTTATTTCATGGCTTTAAGATACGGCCTTGGCACAGCAACGCCACTCGTAGCTCGACCGAAGGCAGAACTGCAAAACGAGCGGCGCCGTTTTTGGGACGAACGGCGAGGGGCGCCACTCAGTGCGGGCGTCCGTTTTGATGACGCGATTCAATCGCTCGCGGAGGGCGTCGCTTTATGGCGCCAGGCTCGCTCCCGTCCATGCCGCTTACCGAGGTTTTGGCGTATGTCCTCATTTGCTGCACGTCTTTTTTGTAGGATGGACGGGTTATACATGAGACGAGGCGGTACAAATGGCATACGAATACAACGGCTGCGGACGGCAGCGAAACGTTCGCCTTGCCGGGCGTACCACGCCAGCATCCAGGAGTGTTTCTGACAACGACGGGCCGCAGCGTCCGCAGGATCGCCCCTCGTCGTCTATGCCGCAGAATACCAGCACGCGTCAGGCGGATCGCCCATGCTCGGGCACCCGTCAACGCCGGGCCGAAGTGCCTCGGCGGCAGAAAATCGATCGGCGAAAGTCTGACAATCACATCAGCCGTTTCTTTTCGAAGCCCCGCGGCGGACGCGGCGCAAAGCAGCCACGGCCGCTGGGACGCGGCCGGGCCGCCAATCCGCAGATTCATCGTCTCTGTCTTGCCCTGTGCTCCATCATGGCATGTCTGGCCTTTGTGTATCTGGGGTCGTGTGCCTCGCATGGCTCTGCCGGCCTAGAGCCCACCGCCGAGGAAAAGCTCCTCAAAGCCCCAGTCGCACCCGGCTACTCGTTTGCTTTTTCGACCCCACGTTCGCAGTGGAGTGCCGGCACCATGCCGCATATCTACCAGATCGACCCCGCATGGTCGGAGCTGCCCTACGCCGGTGGAACCATCCGCCAAAACGGCTGCGGACCCACCTGCCTCACCATGATCTACATCTTTAAAACGGGGCGCACCGATATGACACCGGTCGATATGTGCGCCCTTTCCGAGGCGGGCAACTATGCCCCCACCGGTGCCACCGAGTGGTCGTTTATGACGAGCGGCGCCGCGCAGCTGGGGCTTAACGGGACGCAGCTCTACAACGACCGAGACTCGATGGCCCAGGCCTTGCGCTCGGGTGCCCCCGTAATCGCCGTCGTGCGTCCCGGCACGTTTACCAACGTGGGTCATTACATCGTCTTCTACGGCATTGACGACGCCGGCCACATCGGTGTCTACGATCCCAATTCGCCCAGCCGTAGCGCCCGCCGCTGGGGCGTCGTAGAAGTCCTCAACGAAATCGAAGCCATGTGGGCCTACTACTAGTCATTGGGGACATAGTCATTGGGGACAGACTTAAATGACCAATACTAGTCATTGGGGACAGACTTAAATGACCAGCCATTATATGACTAGCCACTGGGGACGGTCTTTGCGGCCTATAGGACAAAATGTGTGTCCCGATAGAACATCCGTTTCCATCCATTAATCCAGCCAGAACGGGTACGGGTCCCTGTGGTGGAGGTCCTCCCACACGGCCCTGTCG
>NZ_JBQKDN010000028.1:0-14801 GCF_052121815.1 Collinsella sp. LCP19S3_B6 | reverse complement strand
CACGAGGCGAAGGCAGGTTAAACTGAAGGGGCTGACCCCGGAGGAGTTCCGGAACCAGCCCCTTGCGGCGTAGTTCTTATTTAAGCCGTCCAAGTTTTGGGGTGCAGTTCAAACACGGGACGGCCGCCGCTTGCGTTTTATCAAATGGTGCAATGGGGTCAGGTTCACATGCACCAAGTTGGTGCAAAGCAACCTGTCCCCATGCAACAAGGGGTTGACTAGAGCTCGCAGGCGACCTTGTAGCCATCGCCGATGGCGTCGCGAATGTTGCCGCACTTGTTGGCATCGCCCAGCACGTGAGTGGTAACGCCGGCTGCCGCCAGGTCGTCGGCCAGCTTGGTATTGGGACGATAGCCCATAGCAAGCACCAGCGTATCGGCACCGGCGATGGTGTGGACCTCGCCGTCCTTCTCGTAGCTGATAGTATCCTCGGTAATCTCGGTCACCTTGGCCTCGGTCAGCACGTGAACGCCCTTTGAGAGCATGCGCGTGATGAGCACCGCGCGACCGGCACCACCCTCGTTGGCGGCGAGCGTCTTGGTCATCTCGATGACGGTGACGTCGCGGTTGGCCGGCGACAGGTCGTTGACCAACGGGGCCAGGTAATCGGCCGTCTCGCAGCCAACGGTGCCGCCACCCACGATGACGATCTTCTTGCCCGGGAAAGCCTTGCCGCCCAACAGGTCGTCAGCCGTCATAACCTGCTTAAAGCCCTGCATGAAGGCCGGGGCGATAGGCTCGGCGCCATAGGCCAGGACGACCTCGTAGTCGGCGTAGTCACGCTGAATGTCCTCGGCAGTAAGTTCGGTGCCAAAGACGCACTTTACGCCGGCCTCGGCCAGGCGACGGTACTGATACTTGATCACGCGGGTGAGTTCCTGCTTTGCCGGCGGAACGGCTGCGATGCGCATCTCGCCGCCCGGCTCGTCCTGCTTATCCACGAGCACCACGTTATGACCGCGTTTGGCGGCAATGTAGGCTGCCTCCATACCCGCGGGACCGGCGCCCACAACCAGTACGTTCTTGGCCTCGGCGGCGGGCTCGTAGCCAGCCTCGTCGCGCTCAACATCGGGGTTGACGGTGCAGGAGATGCGTTTGCCAAACATAATGCCGTTCAGGCAGCGCAGGCAACCGATGCAGGGACGGATCTCGTCGGCGTTGCCAGCGGCTGCCTTGTTGCAGAACTCGGCATCGCACAGATTGGCGCGGCCCATCATACAGATGTCGGCCGCGCCGTCCTCGATCAGCTCCTCGGCGATCCAGGCCTCGTTAATGCGTCCGACGGTAGCGACGGGAATGTTGACGTGCTTTTTGATCTCGCGCGAGCAGGCGGCGTGCGAGGCCTGCTGGGTACCGGCGGCGGGAATCGCGGAGCCGCGCTTGATGGTGGTACCGCCCGACACGTGAATCATGTCGACGCCGGCCTTTTCCAGACGACGCGAGACGTAGATCATGTCGTTGAGGGTCAGGCCGCCATCGGTGTACTCATCGCCCGAAATGCGGACGTCGATGATAAAGTCCTTGCCGCAGCGCTCGCGAATCTCGGCGATGACCTCGAGCAGGAAGCGCATACGGGCGTCGAGCGAGCCGCCGTACTCGTCGGTACGCTTGTTGTAGAGCGGAGTCAAAAAGCCGCCGAGCATGCCGTGGGCATGCGCCGCGTGGACCTCGACGCCATCGACACCGGCCTTCTGCATACGCACGGCAGCGTCACCAAACTGATGCGTGAGCTCGTGAATCTCATCGACCGTGATAGGACGCGGTGCCTCGCGGGCATAGGACGGACCCACAAAGGACGGAGCGATCAGGCGCGGCGTGCCCGGAATGTTAAAGGCCATGTAGGCGGGGTGGAAGAGCTGCGGCATGATCTTGCAGCCATACTCGTGGACGGCCGCGGCGAGCTTTTCCCAGCCGGGGATAAACGTGTCGTCGTAGCAGCACATGTCACCCGGCAGATAGGTATAGGTGGGCTCGACCGTCACGACCTCGGTGATGATGAGGCCAACGCCGCCCTTGGCACGGGCACGGTAATGATCGACCAAGTCGTCGGTCACATAGCCGTGATCGGCCAGGTTGGTGGACACCGGCGGCATAAAGACGCGGTTCTTAACCTCGGTCGTACCGACCTTGATCGGGCTAAAGAGCATCGGGTAGGCACAGGACTCCATACAGGCTTCCTTTCGTTTAAGCCGCTCGGCGGCAGTTGCTGATGTACCTATCGTATCAGCGACCGCCGCATTCGCAGTCATACATGCCCAAGCGCCGTTCGACTAATGAATACCGCGGCCCAAGTCTTCGGCGATTTTGTCCACGCCCTTAAGTGCGGCGCACGTCTTTTTGTTGGAGCAATGTCCTGTGCAAACGCCACCCTGAGCACAGTCGGCACAGGTGCCCTTGCGGTAGATGCGCACGCATACCGCGACAAACGCAATACCGATAACAGCCAGAACAACAATATCGATAGGTGCCATAGCAAGCCTCCTCTAGTTAACCACCACTTACTTTACCCCATTTTCCACCTGCCAAAAAGGGACAGGTTTATTTTGGTCGGTTTTATCTGCGGAAACGCCACATCTCCCCCATTACGCCAAAAAGCCCGAGTGTCGCTGGGACACCCGGGCTCGTGGAAAGGGGCTAATCCTTATTCGGACTTAAGCGGAAACTGCGGCGGAAGCAGTGTTGGTCTCGTCCTCGTCGGTCCATGCATGCGCAGGGATAGGGCGAAAGATCTGGAAGAGCATCGCAACCAGCAGAACGATGGCCACAATCGTCCAGATACCAAACTGTCCCAACACAAACAGGTTGTAGAACTGGTTGATGAACAGGCCGATCACCCAAGCGAAGGCGCACTCGTAACCGATGGCAATCGCGGTCCACTTGCCGGAGTCCATCTGGTTGCGGATAGTGCCCATGGCGGCAAAGCACGGAGCGCACAGCAGGTTGAACGCACCAAAGGCAACGCAAGCGCCCATGGTGGGGAACATACCGGCAAACGCAGTCCACAGGCTCGGGTCGGTCTCGGCGGCGTCAGCCACGGACAGCAGCGAGCCGGCGGTGGCGACGACGTTCTCCTTAGCCACAAGGCCAGAGACAGTCAGCGCAGTTGCCTGCCAGGTGCTAAAGCCGAGCGGGGCGAAGATCCAAGCGACCAGGTTGCCGAGCATGGCAAGCACGGAGTAGTCCATAAACTCCTCGGGGATGCCGTCCATTGCAGGCAGGAAGCCAAAGGAACCGTTGTAGCTTCCAAAGTTGGAGAGGAACCAAACGACGACGGTGGATGCGAAGATGACCGTGCCGGCCTTCTTGATAAAGGCCCAGCAGCGCTCCCACACGTGCAGTGCCCAAGAGCGGATCGCCGGGAAGTGGTAGGCAGGAAGCTCCATAACGAACGGCGTCGGGCGACCGGCGAAGAGCTTGGTCTTCTTGAGCATAAGGCCCGAGGCGATGACGGCGAAGACGCCCAGGAAGTAGAAGAGCGGGCTGATCCACGCCGCGGTGGTGGAAGAATCACCGATGATGGAACCCATGAGCAGGGCGATGATCGGCAGCTTAGCGCCACAGGGAATAAACGTGGTGGTCATGACCGTCATGCGGCGGTCCTTCTCGTTCTCGATGGTCTTGGTGGCCATGACGCCGGGGACGCCGCAGCCCGAGGACACGAGCATGGGGATAAAGGACTTACCGGACAGGCCAAAGCGGCGGAACACGCGGTCCATGATGAAGGCGACGCGGGCCATATAGCCGCAGTCCTCCAGGAAGGACAGCATCACAAAGAGCAGGAGCATCTGCGGGACGAAGCCGAAGATAGCGCCCAAACCGCCGACGATGCCGTCACAAACCAGCGAATCGACCAGGCCGCCGTCTTCGGTGCCACCCGCCACAAGGGCATCGTGCACCACGGTGGTGATACCCGGGACATAGGGGCCGTACTGCGCCGGGTCAACCGAGTCGGCATCGTCGCCCGCAGCCTCGACGGCTGCATCGTAGGCGTCGCGGCCCTGACCGAGCACATACCAACCGTCGGTACCAAAGAGCTGGTCGTTGGTGAAGTCGGTCACCGTGCCACCTAAGGTGGAAACGGCGATGTAGTACACGCAGAACATGATGACCACAAAGATCGGCAGGCCCAGGATACGGTTGGTAACCACACGGTCGATCTTCTCGGAGGTGCTCATCTTGGCCGGAGCCTTGGTGAGGCACTCGTCGATGATGTGCGCGATGACGCCATAGCGCTCACCGGTGATGATGGACTCGGCGTCGTCATCACAGTCCTGCTCGCACTGGGCGACCAGCTCTTCCACGCGAGCGGCCTTCTCCTTGGTGAGGTTGATGAGCTTGCAGGCGTCCGCATCACGCTCGAACAGCTTAACCGCGTAGTAGCGACGCTTGTTGGCGGGAACGCTCGCCGGCAGGTTGTTTTCGATGTGGTCCAGAACGTCCTCGATGGAGGAATCGAACTTGTGCTCCGGCACCTGGCCCTTGGAAGCAGCGGACTTCTTAACCTGCTCGAACAGTTCCTTAATACCCTTGTTCTTAAGGGCCGAAATCATCATGACCGGACAGCCGAGCTTCTTGGAGAGCTTGTCCGTGTCGATCTTGTCGCCGTTCTTCTCGACCAAGTCGGCCATGTTAAGGGCAACGACCACGGGTAGGCCGGTCTCGATAACCTGAAGCGCCAGGTACAGGTTGCGCTCGAGGTTGGTGGCGTCGACCACCTGAACGACGACATCGGGCTCGCCGCTCATGAGGTAATCGCGTGAGCATTGCTCCTCGGGGCTGTAGGGGGAAAGCGAGTAGATGCCGGGGAGGTCCGTGATGGTAACGTTCTTGTCGCTTAGGAGCTTGGCCTCCTTTTTCTCAACCGTGACGCCGGGCCAGTTGCCAACGTAGCCGTTGGCGCCGGTGATCAGGTTGAAAAGCGTGGTCTTGCCGCAGTTGGGGTTACCCGCCAGCGCGACATGGATCTGAGAATCCGCCATTCAATCCTTCTTCCTTGTGCGCCCGCGCTGCTTTCTCCGCGCGGGCTGGATAATGTGCTTCAAAGTTGCTGCATTAAGTTAGAAAAATCTAACTTAATCTGCAGAAATATACGCCGTGGGCCCTTACTGGACCTCGACGACGGCCGCCTCCTCCTTGCGGATGGAAAGCTCGTAGCCGCGCACGTTGATCTCGACCGGATCGCCGAGCGGTGCAACCTTCACGACCTTGAACGAAGTGCCCTTGATGAGCCCCAGGTCCATAAGGTGGCGGCGAAGTGCGCCCTCACCGTGAAGCTTGACGATGGTAGAGCTCTCGCCCACCTTAACGTCACCCAACGTCTTCATCCTCTTATCCCCCTTTCGGATTTTATGAAATGCTGCAGATTAACCGACGGTCATGATGTGCATGGCAACCTTGGAATCGATGCCAAAGCGTGAGCCCAGCACCGTGACGATGATATTGGCGCCACTCGAGCTCACCACGTGGATCTCGCTGCCCTCGACAAAGCCGAGGTCCTTGAGACGGTGCTTTATGTCCTCATTGCCCTTTACACGAGACACGTGCACGGTTTCGCCCGCTTTTACCATCGAAAGCGGCATGGCCGGCATCTGCGGTCCGCAAGACATGAGTGAGCTCCTAACATCGGTTCGTCCTCAACATCGACGCGATAAAAGTTAACCGCGTCTATGTTCGAAATAGTAAACTAACACGCGGTTAACTTTTTGGAAAGGATCTCTATTCAGTTTTCGAAAAAGTTTCCCATATTAAACAAAGGCACCGCAAAGACGGTCTCTTTGCGGTGCCTTGTCATACCAATGTATGCAACAGAGGGGACTCCCCTTTTTCATATTGTTACACTTAGAGCGAGAGGTTTCTGATCGACGTGACACACGAGGCCTCATCCGCGCCCGAAACACGAAAGACAACGCTCTCGCCGCACTCACCATAGAGGGCCATGAGTCCCATGATATCGCGGCCATCCGTGTGGCGATCGCCGATGCTGACCGACACGTCACTACGATGCTTGGCGATAATGTCATAGAGAAGCGCAACCGGGCGGGCATGTAGTCCCAACGGATCTTTAATCGTCTTTGTAAACTCGACCATGTCCCCTCCCGCAGCATCGCACATTTGGCCGGCCAAACCCAGCCACGTGGTAGTTATTGTAGCGTTAGATGCTTGTCGAGAGCGGGACGGAAACCACATCCCACTTCGAGTGTCAACGATGGGACACAGTTTCCGCCAGAAGGCTCAACCGGAAACTGTGCCCCATTATTTTGCCGAATTCTGGGCCGCGCTTTCCCAGAGGACCCCCTTTGGGAAAGCGCGGCCCATTCTGGACGCAGATTCCGGGACGCACTTTCCGCGACGTCCGGTCACCCTATGCCCTCGCAACGCCCGCGCATAAAAAACGAAGGAAGGCACGCGTCCTTCCCTCGTTAGAGACAATAGGTAGCCGCTCGCCTACATCAAGCGCAGGCTGACGTCCTTGAGCTGGGCGCCGGAAACGGCACTCGGGGCGCCCGACATAAGGTCGGAGCCGCTGGCCGTCTTGGGGAACGCCATGACGTCGCGGATAGAATCGGAGCCAGTAAGCAGCATGCACACGCGGTCCAGACCCAGGGCAAAACCGCCCATCGGGGGCGCACCAAACTTGAGCGCCTCCATGAGGAAGCCAAACTGCGACTCGGCGCGCTCCTCGGTAAAGCCCAGGAGCTTGAGCATGGACATCTGCATCTCGGCGTTATGGATGCGCATGCCACCGCCGCCGGCCTCAAAACCATCCATGACAAAGTCGTAGGTGCAGGAACCGGCAGCCAACGGGTCGGCCTCGATCTTGGCGATGTCGGTCTCGGTCGGCAGAGTGAACGGCTGGTGCTCGGCTGCATAGGCCTTGCGGTCCTCATCCCAGTGGAACAGCGGGAAGTTGACGACCCACAGGAAGTCGTGACCCTCGCGTTTGATCTCGAGTGCGTTGGCCATGTGAGAGCGCATGCCGCCCAGGATCTCGTCAGAGAGCAGGCGCGGGCCGGCGGCGAACATCACGAGGTCGCCAGGCTCGACGTTCATGCGCTCGCGCAGAGCCGCCATCTCCTCGTCCGAGAAGAACTTGACGATGGGGCTGTTGATGGAGCCGTCCTCGCGGAAAGCGATCCAGGCCAGACCCTTGGCGCCAAACGTGGAGGCCACGCCGGCGAGCTTATCGATCTTGGCACGTGCCCAGGCACCGGCGCCCTTGGCGTTGATGGCCTTGACGACAGAGCCCTCCTCGTTTGCGGCAGTCGCAAAGACCTTGAACTTGGAGTTGGCAAAGATGTCGGTCAGATCGACCAGATGCATGCCATAGCGGGTATCGGGCTTGTCGGAGCCATAGGTGTCCATGGCCTCCCAGTAGTCCATGCGACGCAGCGGCGTGGGCATCTCGACACCCATGCGACCGAAAGCATCGGCCAGGACCTCTTCGAGTGCGCTCATGACGTCGTTCTGGTCCACGAAGGACATCTCGATATCGACCTGGGTGAACTCGGGCTGACGGTCGGCACGCAAGTCCTCGTCGCGGAAGCACTTGGCAACCTGGTAGTAGCGCTCGACGCCACCGACCATGAGCAGCTGCTTTAGGAGCTGCGGGGACTGCGGCAGGGCGTAGAAGTTACCCGGCTGAATACGGCTGGGAACGATGAAGTCGCGGGCGCCCTCGGGCGTAGACTTGAACAGGGAGGGTGTCTCGACCTCCATGAACTCACGGTTGTGAAGCGCCTCGCGAATGGCAAAGGTGAAGTCGGAGCGCAGCTTGAGGTTGGCCATCATCTCGGGACGACGGAGGTCCAGATAGCGATAGCGCAGACGGGTGTCCTCGCTGGTCTCGATGCCGTCCTCGATCTGGAACGGCGGAGTAACGGAGGTGTTGAGCACCTCGGCGTGGTCGGTCAGGACCTCGATCTCGCCGGTCGCGAGCTTGGCGTTGGTGGTTTCCTCGCCACGGGCGCGCACGACGCCGTGAATCTTGATGGGCCACTCGGGACGCATGGTCTCGGCGATCTTAAAGGCATCGCCGTCGGAGTGCTCGGGGTCGAAGGTAAGCTGCGTGATGCCCTCGCGGTCGCGAAGGTCGCAGAAGATAAGGCCGCCGTGGTCGCGGCGACGGCTCACCCAACCGGTGAGGGTGACCTCTTCGCCCACGTTCTCGCGGCGAAGCTCGCCGCAGGTACGGGTGTGCATGGAATGCTCGTCGATGGGACGGGTCTGGCTCATACCAGTGATCCTCCTTTATGGATCTGTGCCGCCCCGTGTCGTTCCGGGCGGCGTCGTACAGATTTGCCCAGCCTGCGTAAACCGCGCAGCCGGACATGGCGTTCTATCTTATCGCACCCGCGCCGATGTACCGCGAAAAAGTGGCTCCCGCTCAAAGACTTGACGGAGACGAAACAATTGGCGCGGCCTGGCCGTCGCCAAGGCGCGCCGCGTGCGACAATGTGCCTACAATACAACCGCACTCGGAAAGGCCCACCATGACTGCACGCCTCATCGTTATGGATATCGATTCCACGCTCATCAACCAGGAGGTCATCGACCTGTTGGGCGAGGAGGCAGGCGTGGGCGGGCAAGTTGCGCAGATCACCGAACGCGCCATGCGCGGCGAGCTCGACTTTAAGCAGGCGCTCGAGGAGCGCGTGGGGCTGCTTGCCGGCCTGGACGAGAGCGTTTTCGAGCGCACCTTTGAGCGCGTGACGTTTACCCCCGGCGCACTGGAGCTTGTGCGCTCGGCGCACAGCAAGGGCTGGAAGGTCGGCGTGGTAAGCGGCGGCTTCCACGAGGTCGCCGACAAGATCGTAGCTGCCGCGGGCATCGATTTTTGCCTGGCCAACCGCCTGGAGGTCGTAGACGGCAAGCTCACGGGCAAGCTGGCGGCAGACATTGTGACCAAGGAATCCAAGCTCATCCAGCTACTGGATTGGGCTGTTGAGTGCGGTGTCGATATGGCCCATACCGTGGCGATCGGCGACGGCGCCAACGACATCCCCATGATTCAGGCCGCGGGCACGGGCATCGCATTTTGCGCCAAGCCCAAGACGCGCGAAGCCGCCCCGTTTGCCATCGACGAGCGCAACCTGATGCTCGCCATGGATATCATCCTGCGTGACTAGCCGATCCATCTAACAACAGAATCAAATCCCCTATATCTAGTTTCCGAACAATTTTGTCTTAGTGTTCGGAAACATACCCTTTGAGTGCTAGACTTTGCGCCGTCGAAGGGAAGATATATGGATAAGCGAGATCTTGAGCAGTTACTGAGCGATGTTGCCGGCGGATCAGTCACCCCCGCCGACGCCCTTACGCGCATCCAAACGGCGCCAACCGCCGATCTGGGTTTTGCGCAGCTCGATCTTTCGCGCGGGGTGCGCCAGGGGGCCGGTGAGGTTGTCTACGGCGCCGGCAAAACCGCCGAGCAGATTGCAGCCATTATCAAAGCGCTGCGCGATGCCGGTCAGGAGCGCACCCTGGTTACGCGCCTGGATGCCGAAAAAGCAGCCCGTACCTCGGAGCTCCTCGACAACGGTATCGACCTGGGATATGTCCCGGACGCCCAGCTCGCCCTCGTGGGCGGCAAGCCCTCCCCTACCGGTAACGGACGCATCGTTGTCGCCTGCGCCGGCACGAGCGACTTGCCCGTCGCCGAGGAAGCCGCGTTGACGGCCGAGTTCTACGGCAACGAGGTCGACCGCCTCTACGACGTAGGCGTCGCCGGCCTGCACCGCTTGCTCGCGCATGCCGAGGAACTTGCCCAGGCACAGGTGGTCATCGCCATCGCCGGCATGGAGGGCGCGCTGGCGAGCGTTATCGGCGGTCTGGTAAGCTGTCCGGTCATCGCCGTTCCCACCAGCGTGGGCTACGGCGCGAGCTTTGGTGGCGTAGCCGCGCTGCTCGCCATGCTCAACTCCTGCGCCAGCGGCGTTTCGGTCGTCAATATCGACAATGGCTTTGGTGCCGCCTACCAGGCAAGTCTTATCAATCATCTGAGCGCCGGAACACCCTGCGCCCGTTAAGGAGCATTCCATGTCCAACCATCAGCATACGCTTATCATCGACGGCACCTCGGGCATCAGCGGCGATATGACCGTCGCGGCCCTGCTCGACCTGGGCGCCAGCGAGGAGCACCTGCGCGAACAGCTCGCCACACTTCCGGTCGGCGGCTTTGAGGTTGCCGTTACACGTGCAAACAAGCATGGCATCGACGCCTGCGACTTTGACGTTCAGCTGGCAGAGGAGCTCGAGAACCACGACCACGACATGGCCTGGCTCTTTGGCAACGAAGCAGCTGCCGAGCACACGCACGAGCATGAGCACCACCATCATGATCATGGCGAACACGAACACGAGCACCGCCACGAGCATGACCATGAGGCTCACGGCCATGGCCACGAGGACCATCACCACGCCCACCACCATCACCACCGTTCTTTGGCGGACGTCACCGCCATCATCGACGGCTCACAGCTAAGCGATGGTGCCAAGCGTCGCGCGCTCGCCATCTTTACCGCGCTCGCCGCCGCCGAGGCCAAAGCCCACGGCAAAACGCCCGACACCGTCATGTTCCACGAGGTGGGCGCCATCGACTCCATCGTTGACATTTGCTCGGTCGCCATCTGCCTCGACGACCTGGGCATTGAGGATGTTGTGGTCGAGTCGCTCTCCGAGGGCCACGGAACCATCCGCTGCGCCCACGGCCTCATGCCCATTCCCGTCCCCGCTGTCGTCAACCTGTGCCAGGCAGGCAATATCGCCCTCACGCCTGCACCGGTCGCCGGCGAGCTCGTGACGCCAACGGGCGCCGCCATCGTCACCGCGCTGCGCACGTCCGACCAACTGCCCTCACGCTACCACATCGAAGCCGTCGGCTACGGCGCCGGCAAACGCCCCTACGAGGGTTGCTCCGGCACGCTCCGCTGTCTGCTCGTTCACGCGGACGCATAGCCATGGATGCCCGCAAGGCAAAAAGCCGCGCTGCCATCGTTGCGGCGTTCTCCGAGCTCCTGCGCGAAGAGGACTACGGCAAGATTACCGTCGGCGACATCATCGCTCGCGCCCATGTAGGTCGGGCAACGTTCTACGGCCTCTTTAAGAGCAAAGATGACCTGCTCGCTGAGTTCGTGTGCGATATCTGCACCCATGCCCTCGACGATGACGGTACACCCCTCAATGACCCGCTCGTACAGGTCGAGCATATCCTCAACAACCTCTGGGATCGTCGTCAGGGCGTACGCGCCCTCGTAGCCGGCGCCGGCTCGCGCGTCTTCGCCGACTGTCTCCGCAAGACCATCATGTCGCGCGCAGCCGAAACCGTCCCTGTCGACCCCGCAGGCCCCGCCAGCACCATGGATCGCAACTTCCTCCTCCACCACATAGCCTCAAGCTTCGTAGCCACCGTCCAATGGTGGGCCTGGCACAACTTCCAAGCCCCAAAAGAGGACGTAGCCAAAGACTACCTCTCAGCCATAAAACCCCTCTTCAACTAAGTAAGAACCTCATCCCAAAGCATCGCCCCAACCCAAGGCGCCACGCATCCCAAAGATTCACTCACGCTTCAACGCCCCTACCAGCAACAAGCCCCTCCCATCCAAATTCAGATATATATGTTGAGTTGCTTGTTCGAACACAGCCAAGAATGCCCAGGGCTCGGTAGGGGTTAACTTTCCAACGCACTCCGCAGGACGCAAAAAGGCTCGCCGCACAAAGTGCGCAGCGAGCCTTTTTGCATGTCCGAGGACGCGTTGGAAAGTTAACCCCTACCGAGCCCGGACCTTATAGAGCCGTCCTTTGACTAGAACATGCCCAAGAAACCGTGCACAAACAGCGCGGCCAGAGCGGCACCGATAAACGGCGCGATGCCAGGAACGAGCAGGCCGTACTTCCAGTTGTTGTCAGCCTTGTTCTTGATCGGCAGCACCTGATAGGCCATGCGAGGACCAAGGTCGCGTGCCTGGTTCATGGCGAAGCCGGTGATGCCACCCATGCCCATGCCAACGGCCCAAACGATCAGGCCGACGCAGATAGCGAGCATCAGAACGTTCTCGCCGGCGCGGCTAGCGACAGCAAGGATGGCGCTGATGAACACAAAGGTGCAGATAGCCTCACAGAAGAAGTTGCGGGCATAGTTCGTGCCCTCGGTGGTGGGGTTGGTCGAGAAGATGTTGCGCTGGGCAATGGGGTCGACGACGCCCTCGGAAGCCTTGAACTCATCGGTATACATAAACCAAGCGATTACGGCGCCCACAAAGCCGCCGAGCATATCGGCAATCATGAAGGGGATGCAGCTGCTCCACGGCACCAGACCGACGATGCACTGGGCAAGCACCATAGCCGGGTTCATGCACACGGCGCCGCCAAAGACAAACAGGCAGACCGAGATGCCAAAAGACCAGGTGGTGATGGCAAACATGTGGCCGGAGCCCTGATACTTGGTGCCCTTAAGCACGGTATCGCAGTGTACGCCCACGCCAAAGATGATCATGAGGGCCGTTGCGCCGAATTCGCAGAGGAGTTTGGTAAGCATAAAACCTTATCTTTCTTGTCGGTTACAAACGATTCGTTTAGGCCGCGCGCTAGTGCTGAGCGACGACAACGCCCAGGCCATCGGGAATGACGGCTACCTTGGCATCGGCACCCTTCATTTCAAAGGCGAGCTTGAGCGCCTCCTCGAGGGTGTTGACCGGCGTCATATGCATATCCTTGAGCATCTGGTGATCGCACAGGTCGGTGACCATGATCACAGGGTGATGCGCCAAGATGCGGGCAAAAATCTGGCTCGTCCACTGGTCGGGCAGGGTCTCGTCCTTAGGACGGTCGATGCAGGCGCGCTCAAACTCTGCCGGATCGTTGTCGGCGATGTTGTGATAGAAGCCCTCGCCACCGTGACCATCGGCGCAACCGGCGACATCGATGATCACGCCGCCCTCGGGAAGTGTGGCCTCGGCAGCGCACATGCCCTTCACGGCCTGATAGACGTTCTGATCGAGCGGATAGCCACCGTTGGTGGTGATGGCAATCTCGCACTCGACGGGCTCAACGCCGGCAAGACTCTTCACGAACTCGCAGCCGGCCTCGTGCGCCTTGTGAATGTCGCCGGCAAAGGAGCCGATGACCTCGTGCTTGCCGTTGAGCACCACGTTGAGCACAAAGGCAAGGTGAGCCATCTCGGCAGCGGCAAACATGTCCTCGCTCACGTGGTTGTGGCACAGGTTGCCGGCGCGCGAATGGGAATCGTTCACAAACTGGCCGTTGTGGTTGTACATGATGGTCTTGTAGCTGGCGATGCCGGGCAGCACGGACTTGCGGCTGCCAGAAAAACCGGCAAAGAAGTGCGGCTCAATGAAGCCCTCGGCAAGCAGTAGATCGCAATCGGCGGCAATCTTGTTGATGATGCACTCGCCACCAGAAGGCAGGGTGCCAATCTTTTCCATCATGCTGTCGTCGGTCGCGACGTGCATGACAATTTCCTCGTTGGCAACGATCTCCTCGCCATACTTGTTGACGAGTTCCTCGTGCGTCGATGGACGATGCATACCCGTAGCAACCAGAATGCGAACGCGCGCCTCAGGCGCAGCGGAGTGGATGTGATGCAGCAGAATAGGCATCGTCACACGCGAGGGAACGGGGCGCGTATGGTCGGAGCTAATGATGACAATATCCTTCTTGCCAGCGCAAAGCTCCTCGAGCGAAGGCGATCCATAAGGGTTGGCAAGCGACTCCTCTACCAGCTCTTCCTGCGATTTTGCAGTCTTAAACTCGTTTTGGTGACCTTCCATCACACCCGCGAAGTTCTTATCCTCGAGCTCCAGATGCAATGTCTTGTGGTCAAACGGCAGTTCACATTCAAACAATGACGAGCGCCCTCTTCCTTTCAGCTGACACACTAGATAAACCGTTGGAAGGATACGCCGCTCACCGAAAAACGCCACCGTCCACCGAGTCGTTAACACAACGTTCATATTTGACCCACAACAAAACGGCCGCGATCCCAAGAGGGACCGCGGCCTCCTGTCAAAGAAGCTATGGGCAGGGTGGATTACGCAGCGCCGAGGCAAACATCAATCCTGTGGCATGCGCGTGTAAGCTATCTTGCATAAAAAGGTCAATATACTGCATAGAATGACGCATTGGGTTTCGAACCGCAACATGGTAGCCCCCTCCGGAGCGTGCATTTTTGCGAATATTCAGCATCGCAAGATAAGATTTTGGTGTCAAAAGTCTTTCAAAAGGTAGATCGTCCTCATGACTCGTCCCATCTGGATAACATGCGGCGAGAAACCAGCCATATATGAGCATCGCCAAGGCCCAATTGTCTTGCAAAATCATCAACAAAGGCAGCGAGGGCCGGCTATGGCCTTATGCATCGATCTTTGGCTGCTGAAAACTCCGTTTTTTGCACGTCGCCCCAGGCACCACCCTCACCCAGCGGCCTTCCGCCGAAGCTGGACATCGCAGGGCCCGCCATCAGTTTACTTTTAGGCACACTCCGCAGGACGCAAGAAGCCCTCGCCGCACTCCACGCTATGCGCGAAGCGCGCCATTCTTCTCCTCAGCTTTAATTCCAGAGGACCGAGGACGAAGGGGCCCGACGGGTTTCCCTCTGAATGCATTCCGCAGCACGAAGCCCTTTCCAAACGCGCGAAGCGCGCCATTATTCCCCCAGCAGTAATCCGCCGAAGACCGGACATCGCAGGGCCCGCCATCAGTTTACTTTTAGGCACACTCCGCAGGACGCAAGAAGCCCTCGCCGCACTCCACGCTATGCGCGAAGCGCGCCATTCTTCTCCTCAGCT
>NZ_JBQKDN010000027.1:0-21032 GCF_052121815.1 Collinsella sp. LCP19S3_B6 | reverse complement strand
CACGCGGCGCAGGCAGGTAAGATTGAAGGGCCTGACGCCGGAGGAGTTCCGGAACCGGGCCCTTGCGGCGTAGTCGCTATTTATTCAGTCCAAGTTTCGGGGCGCAGTTCATTGTGCCAATCGCGGCGGTTTAGTTTGAGTGTTGTTTATTGCTCTCGACTAGTACACCATGCCCATGGCGTCCCGAACCTCTGCCAGCGTCTGCTCGGCAATCTCGTTGGCGCGACGGTTGCCCTCGTGCAGGACGTCCTTCACATAGTCCAGGTCGTTCTCGTAGCGCTGGCGACGCTCGCGGATCGGTGCGAAGTACCCGTTGACGGCCTCGGTCACGTACTTCTTGAGTTGGCCGGAGCCACCCATGCCAATCTCCTCGGCAATCTCGACCTCGGAACGGCCGGTGCAGATGGCGGCGGTCGAAAGCAGGCCGGACACGCCGGGGCGGTTCTCGGGATCGAACGTAATCATGCGCTCGGAGTCGGTCTGGCTCTTCTTGATGCGCTTGGCCGTCTCCTCGGCGGTCATCGAGATATTGATGGCGTTGCCGTAGCTCTTGCTCATCTTGCGGCCGTCCAGGCCGGGCAGCAGCGGGGTCTCGGACAGCAGCGCGTCGACCTCGGGGAACACCTTGCCGTAGCGGTTGTTAAAGCGGCGGGCGATGGTACGGGTGAGCTCGATGTGCGGCAGCTGGTCGCGACCGACGGGCACAACGTTACCCTTGCAGAACAGGATGTCGCAGGCCTGGTGTACCGGATAGGTGAGCAGAAGGCCGGTGAGCTCGTGGCCCGAGGCCTCCATCTCGGCCTTGACGGTGGGGTTGCGCGCCAGCTCGGCCTCGGAGACCAGCGACAGGAACGGCAGCATGAGCTGGTTGGCGGCGGGCACGGCGGAGTGCGTGTAGATCATGGTCTTGTCGGGGTCGATACCGCAGGCAAGGTAGTCCATGACCATGTTATACACGTTGTCCTGGATGTGCTCGGTGGTGTCGCGGTCGGTGATGACCTGATAGTCGGCAATGAGCACGTTGGTCTTGGCGCCCATATTCTGCAACTCCACGCGGCCCTTGAGGGTGCCAAAGTAGTGGCCTAGGTGCAGACGGCCGGTGGGGCGGTCGCCGGTAAGCATGGTGAACTTCTCGGGCGTCTTGGCCAGGCCCTCGCGAATGGCATTGCTCTTTTGCAGCGCGACTTCGTAGCTGTTTTCATTTGGCATGATTGCTCCTAACGTATGTTCATGGGTCAAGATGATAACGCGTTTATTGAGAGGGGCGGGCGAAAGTGGGCAAGGGGGTGGTAAGGCGAGGCATGCGTGGTGGTCGAGGCGTGGTCACGAGCGGCCGACGGTAAGCAGAGCGACCTTCTGCAGCAAACCTTAATGCCTGTGGTGGCGCTCTCCCTTACGCTCCTCGGCCGCTTGCTCCTCCTGCTTAAAGGCGGGGTCGTCGGGGGTTATCAGCTCGTCTTCGTGCGTGCGCTTGTTGTAATGGTGGCGTAGCACGGGCTCAAACAGGTGCAGGTGCTTGGCGAAGGCTGCCGAGCCAATGCCAAGGACGGTAAAGATGAGCACGCGCATGGGGACTTCGACCTGGTTGATGGCGGCCGCACCGGCCGAAAGCAGGACACACCAGGCATAGATAAGCAGCACAGCCTGCTTCTGGTTATAGCCCTCTTGAATGAGGCGGTGGTGGATGTGGCCTTTGTCGGCCTGCCCAATGCTAATGTGGGCGCGCTTGCGGCGCACGATGGCGCTAAACGTGTCGATGATGGGCACACCGGCAACGATGAGCGGAATGATAAGCGAGGTGAGCGCGGCGGTGCGGCTCACATTAAGCAGCGAAATGGAACCAAGCGCAAAGCCCAGCAGCAGCGACCCCGAGTCGCCCAGAAAGATGCTCGCGGGGTTGAAGTTATAGCGCAAGAAGGCCAGGCAGGCGCCAAACAACGCGATGGAGAGCGCGGCGGCATCGATGCGGCCCGAGAGAACGGCCATCGAGAACATCGTGAACGATGCGATGCCGCAGATGCCTGTGGCCAGGCCGTCAAGGCCGTCGATGAGGTTGATGATATTGGTGAACGCCACCAGGTAGACCACGGTGATGGGATAGGCAAGCCAGCCGAGCATGATCTCGCCGGGGGCAACCGGGTTGACGATGACGCCGATTTTTAGTCCACCCACGCAGGCGATGAGCGCGGCGAGGACCTGGCCGGCGAGCTTTTGCTTGGGCCTAAGCTGGAAGACGTCGTCGATCGCGCCGGTCGCAAAAATGACGGTAAAAGAAAGCGCCAGCATGGGGTAGCTAATGTGCAGGCGCGGATGCGGGACCAAGACGGGCGGCCAGCCCAGATGCCAGGTGCCCATAATCTGAACGATGCAGGCAACGACCAGGCCCAAAAAGACCGCCGTGCCGCCCATGCGCGGGATGGGCTTCGTGTTGATGCGGCGCTTGGAAGGATAGTCGACGGCGTCGAGCTTGATTGCCAGGCGCTTGACCAGGGGCACCGCAAGGAAGGTCGTGATAAAGGCCGCGACCGCCACGCAAAGGTACGGTATGAAGCTCGTGGATGAAGCCATGTATCAAAAACCGCCAAGCGTCGAAGGAAAAGGTCAAAGGATGCCATGCCGCAAAGGGTATAGCTGACCCATGATACTCGACCAAAGGGGGTGCGGGGAATCGCGCCGATCGATAATCACGCGCTTACCAGATATTGGGATGGTGGCGAGGCTCTGCCGAGTGCCGTTGGGTGTCATACGGGATCTGCGATGGCAATTTTTGGCAAAATCGGCAAAAGAAAACCACCCCCCACGTTACGAAAATGAACCCACCTAAAACAGGTGGGTGCCCTCATCGACCGTTCCAGCGTCCTTAACAACGAAGGATACCTGTACTACGTACGACTGTGTGGGCTCCCTAAATAAACGCGACGGTTCACCCAGTTGCTCCGCGGGGGGCGGAATACCTATATCATAAAGCGGCACTTTATCGATTCCAGTCTTGACATTACAAAATTCGTGTCGGACGATTACGGCGCCTTGGGCTCGAGCCGTCTGCGCGGTTGGTCCTTTTGCGTTTGAGCTGCTGAATCGTTGTTTTGGAGCATGTTTTTATGCCGACGTCGTTGACCGAACTTTTTTCGCCTGCCTGCCATTTGTGTCCGCGCCGTTGCGGTGCGGCGCGCGATGAGGGTGCGCGCGGCGTATGCGGTGCTAACGACACACTCAAGGTGGCCCGTGCGGCGCTTCATATGTGGGAGGAGCCGCCTATCTCGGGCGAGGCCGGTTCGGGCACGATTTTCTTTAGCGGCTGCTCGCTCAAATGCGTCTATTGCCAGAACCACGAGATCTCGACGGGCAATTTTGGGATTGAAATTTCGCCCGAGCGCCTGGTCGAGATTATGTTGGAGCTGCAGGACCAGGGTGCAAACAATATTAACCTGGTGACGGCGACGCACTACGCGCACCTGCTGCCGGCTGCGATTGCCGCGGCACGGGCGCGCGGGCTGGTTGTTCCAATCGTCTACAACACAAGCGGTTATGAGCGCGCGAGTGCCGTGGCGGCGCTCGGCGATCTGGTCGATGTGTGGCTAACCGACTTTAAATATGCCGATGCGGGGCTTGCGCAGTCGCTCTCTCATATTCAGGACTACCCGCGTGTGGCCGTGTCGGGTTTGGCGCAAATGGCGCGCGAGATTGAGCGCCGTGGGGGAGAGCTGGTGGACGAGGACGGGCTCATGAAGCGCGGCATGATCGTGCGTCACCTGGTGTTGCCGGGGCATGCGGACGATTCGTGTCGCGTGCTAGACCTGGTGTGGCAGACGGTGGGTGATGTGCCGATCTCGGTCATGAACCAGTACACGCCCAACGCGCTCATGCGCGAGCAGGGCGGCGACTTGGCGCGAGCCGTGACGCGCGAGGAGTACGAGCGGGTGCTCGACCATGCCGACGACCTGGGCTTTACGACGATGTTCTGGCAAGAGGGCGGCGCGGTAGACGAGAGCTTTACCCCAGCGTTCGACACCACTGGCGTCCTCACCAGCGCAAAGTAGCTCTTTTGAGCAGTCTTTTTGGGACGGGGCTATTTTAGCTGCCCCTGCCGTTAATCGTCCAAATCGTTTTCGCTATCTGCCTGGGTAGCTAAAATAGCCCCGTCCCAAAAAGACTGCTCCCGGTGGGGGTCGAGCTACCATCCGAAAAGTAGTCAAAAAAGCCCCGTCCCAAAAAGACTGGTTATTGGGCGTTGACAGCTGGCGAGCCGTAGGTAAAATATCAACTTGTCCTGGGGACGTAGCTCAGTTGGGAGAGCGCTGCCGTCGCATGGCAGAGGCCGAGGGTTCGACTCCCTTCGTCTCCACCCTTGGATTTGATAAGCCGTCGACATTGTGTCGGCGGCTTTTTTTGAAAGAAAGGGCTGCACCATGGCCGAGCTTGATTCCCAACCATTGTCCGACGAGGAGCGCGCCGAGTTGGAAGAGCTCCGCGCCGAGAAGGCCCGCCGCGAGGCCCAGGAAGAGGCCCGTCGCGAGCGTGAGGAGCTGGCCGCCCTGCGCGCCGAGCATGCGAAGGCCGAGGAGGCTGCCGCGAGCGCCGCATCCGAGCGCAAGCCCGCGCCCGCTGCTGCGAAGCCTGCGCCTGCTGCACCCAAGCCTCAGCCTAAGAAAGCCGCCCGCCCCAAGCCCGCCGAGCCCAAGCCGAGCCGTGATGAGATGACGTTTGCCCAGCGCATGGTCACTTCTAAGGAGCCCACGGCCGAGGGCGAGATCCCCGGTATGGCCCCGGCTCAAAAGATCATCATCGCGCTCGCCTTGGTCGCGTTTGTCGTCTTTATGGGCTACACGATCATGACCAGCATGGGCCTGCTCTAACCGATTTGCATCGGGCGTCATGTCCGCATGCTCTGCTCTCGTCCAACCCTCAACCTCTGCACAACGCATCCGAAAGGTCGCCCCATGGCTTTGACCGACATCTCGCATCCCACCGACATCGCAATGCTCACCGATCTGTACGAGCTCACTATGGCCCAGGGCCTGTGGGAGAGCGGCAAGGCCAATGAGCAGGGCTGTTTTACCGCGTTTTACCGTGACCATCCGTTTGGCAGCGCCTACGCCGTTATGTGCGGCACCGCCGAGCTGCCCGAGCTGGTCGAGAACCTTCGCTTTACGCCCGAGGATATCGACTACCTCGCATCGCTTCAGGCCCCGGCCGGCGGCGCGATGTTCAAGCCCGAATTCCTCGACTACCTGCGCGATTTTCGTGCGCATGTAAACATCGACGCCGTCCCCGAGGGCGAGCTCGTCTTTCCGCGCGAGCCCATGGTGCGCGTCACCGGCCCCGCGCTGGAGTGCCAGCTGCTCGAGACGGCGCTGCTCAACATCGTCGGCTTCCAGACGCTTGTCGCCACCAAGACGGCGCGCGTGGTGCTGGCGGCGGACGGCCGTCCCGTGGCCGAGTTTGGCCTGCGCCGCGCCCAGGGTCCCGATGGTGGTCTGGCCGTCGCGCGCGCGAGCTACGTTGCCGGCTGTTCCTCTACGTCCAATGTGCTCGCCGGTCGCCGCTACGGTATTCCCGTCTTTGGCACGCATGCGCACAGCTGGGTGATGAGCTTCGATTCCGAGCTCGAGGCTTTCCGTGCCTTTGCCAAGTCGAGCCCCAAGAACTGCACGCTGCTCATCGACACTTATGATGTGCGCGAGGGCTGCGAGCATGCCATTACGGTTGCCAAGGAGATGGAGGCGGCGGGCGAGCGTCTGTCGGCCATTCGCATCGACTCCGGCGACCTGGCCAAACTCTCCAAGTATGTCCGCGGCCGTTTCGATGCCGAGGGCCTGCCCTATGTGGGGATCTCGGTTTCCAACGATCTGGATGAATACACGATTCAGTCGCTGCTTGACCAGGGTGCGCCCATCGATAGCTTTGGCGTGGGCACCAAGCTTGCGACCTGCTACGACCAACCGGCGCTGGGCGGCGTGTACAAGCTTTCCGCCCGCCGTGCGAGTGAGGCGGACCCGTGGACGCCGGTGGTCAAGCTCTCCGAGCAGCCCTACAAGCGCACGATTCCGGGCGTGCAGCGCGTGCGCCGCTATTACGACGGCTTTGGCGGCCCGGTCTGCGACATGATCTATGACGAGGACCATCTGGCGGGGGAGGGCGCCGCGCGCGGCAATACCCTCGTGGCCGTGAACGATGCCGCCCTGGTGACCGACGTGTCCGAGCTTGAGTATCGCGAGCTGCTGGCGCCGATCGTGCGCGACGGCAGCGCTGTTGCCCCGCGCGAGAGCATCGAGGCCGCACGCGAGCGTTGCGCTTGGGCGCTGGACCATCTGGATCCGGTCTACAAGCGCTTCCTGTACCCGCAGACCTATGTGGTGGGCATGGAGCTGGGCCTGGCGCAGGTGCGTGACGAGCTCGTGCGCAAGAATATGGCCGCGGCTTCTGCCTTCCCCTGGGCTCGCTAATTTTCTTGGGTGTAGGGTGGAATTACGTTCCCTCGGCCGTCAGCTCGCCCGAACCCTCAACAGTTGATTGGTTTGACGTATGACGACTTCTTATAAAACAATGGTGGTAAAGATCGGTTCGTCCACGGTGGTGGGCGCCGATGGCAAGGTC
This sequence comes from Collinsella sp. LCP19S3_B6, assembly GCF_052121815.1. Classification (NCBI taxonomy): domain Bacteria; kingdom Bacillati; phylum Actinomycetota; class Coriobacteriia; order Coriobacteriales; family Coriobacteriaceae; genus Collinsella; species Collinsella sp. LCP19S3_B6. The sequence goes on along the minus strand of NZ_JBQKDN010000027.1, from coordinate 14,435 downwards.
AACCGCGCCTTTATCGGCGGGCTCGCCGATCAGGCTGCTGCCCTGCGCAAGCTCGGCTGGCGTCTGGTCGTGGTGAGTTCGGGCGCCATTGCCTGTGGCTATCCCGTGCTGGGCTTTGACCGCAAACCGGTCGGTGACCTGCCGAGCCTGCAGGCCTGCGCCTCGGCCGGTCAGTGCATCATCTCGTCGGCCTACGACGAGGAGTTCCATGCGCGCGACCTGCTTACCTCGCTCGTGCTGCTCACGCGTCACGACACGGCCCGTCGCACGTCCTATCTGCACGCGCGCGACGCGCTGCTGCGTCTGGTGGAACTGGGCGTGGTGCCGGTCGTTAACGAGAACGACACCGTTACCGTCGACGAGATCAAGTTTGGCGACAACGACACGCTGGCGGCGCTTGTGGGCTGCCTGGTTTCTGCCGACCTGTGCGTGACGCTCTCGGACATCGATGGCCTCTATACCGCCAATCCGCACGAGGACCCCACGGCCGAGTTCGTTCCGGTCGTGCATAGGATCGATGCCAAGATCATCGCCTCGGCGGGCGATTCTTCCACATCGGTTGGCACAGGCGGCATGATTACCAAGATCCGCGCGAGCCGCATCCTGATGACGGCGGGCATTCAGAGCGTGATTTGCTCGGGCGAGGAGCCCGATGCGCTCGTGCGCCTTGCCCGCGGCGAGAGCGTGGGCACGCTGTTCGATCCGCCGGCGGAGCGCCTGGACATTGCGCCTCGCAAGCTGTGGATTGCACTGGGCGACAAGGCGCATGGCTCGGTGACGGTCGATGACGGCGCCGCGAAGGCGCTGGTCAGCCGCGGTTCTTCCCTGCTTGCGGTGGGTATTCGCAAGGTCGATGGCACGTTTGCCGAGGGCGATGTGCTCGACGTGTGCGATCCGAGCGGTATGGTCGTCGCCCGCGGTATCGCCGAGGCCGATTCGGACGTGCTGGAGCTTGCGGCCGGACGCCGCCAGGACCAGATTGCCGGCAACCGCTTGCTGGCAGACTTGGCCGAAAAGCCCGCGATACACCGAGACAACTTGATCGTCTTTGCATAAAGAAAGACAGCGCTGCGGATCGTTTCCCGCAGCGCTGTCTTTCTCGTGCCGGCACTTGGAGGCGTTTCTTATGTGCCGGCTGATGGGGGACACTCCTATGCTAGAAGATCTGGCGCAGGTCTCCGCGGTTGAGGGCCTCGTCGAAGAGGTGCTTGAACACCATGCTGCCGTGCAGGCCGTCGTGCTCGAACTCGTTCGTCACCCAGGCATGTGAGTTGCCCACGCGGCTGAGCGTGTCGAGCTGCAGGCCCGAATCCACGTACATGTCGTCGAAATACACCGCGGCTTGGAGCGGCACCTCGTTGCAGGCCAGGCGCTGCGGGTCGTAGATCTTGTCCCAGCTGGTGTCTTCCATCAGCAGGTCCATGGCGGGCTTGAAGGGCTTGAGCTCGGGCATCTGCTCAAACATCCACGGGAACATGGCCTCGCCGGTAAACATGAGTGGGCGCGCGAGGGTGTCGAACTCGGCACGATGGGCCTTTTCCTCGGCGGCTGCCCAGCCAATGGGCATCGTGTCGCCATCGGCGTAGATGAACTCCTGCAGCGTCCAGTACAGCGGATTCGTGCGCGTGTTGGTGCGCTCGAAGGCGCGCATCAAAAAGCTGTCTGATACCGAGGAGCCGCAGCTCAGCGTACCGTCGCCATTAACAAACGCGTGGTCGATAATCCAGTGCATGCGCTCAAAGCTCGGCTTCATGCCAAAGTCGCTGCCCATGAGCTGCAGGCGCTCGACCGTCATCGGCGAGCCGTCGGGCAGTACGGGCTTTTGCTCCTCGAGGGCATCTGCCAGGGCCGCCACGCGCTCGACGTCGGTGGGGTAGCGGTCGTAATACTGCTGAGTCTTGGCCGCCATACGCGGGAAGGTGTGCGCGTAGACCTCGCTGGCACTCGCCGCTACGTGCGGAATGCCGCCGCAGGTAAAGCTCGCCGCCACGCCCTCGGGGAAGAGCGACAGATAGCTCAACGTCAAAAAGCCGCCGTAGCTCTGGCCGAGTGTGGCCCAGGGCTTGCCGCCAAAGCCCACCAGGCGCAGGTACTCAAAGTCGCGCACGATGGAGCTGGCGAGGTGGCGCTTGAGGAAGTCCGCCTGCGAGCGGGCCGCATCGGAGCCTGCCGCCTCGGCGCGCTCGCCCAGTGCGGCAATCGTGCGCCCGTCTACACAGCTGCTGCGCCCGGTACCGCGCTGGTCGGGCAGGACGACGCGGAAGTGCTTGACGGCCTCCTCGATCCAGCCGTCGCTTGTGGGCGACAGCGGACGCGGGCCCTCGCCGCCGGGGCCGCCCTGCAAAAAGAGGAGGAGTGGCAGGTCGTCGTTGATACGGTCGGGAGCGCAAACCACGCGGTAGAAAAGCTTGATGCTCTCGGGTGCGCCGGCGATGGGCGCCGGCATGGCGCCGCGGCGCATGGTACTGCCGAAGGCCAAAAGCATTGGCTCCAGGCCGCGCCAATCCAAGGGGACGTCGATGCTGTGGTCCTCGACATAGAGGCCGGGGACGTGGTACGAAGTGATGAGGGCCATGCGGTACTTCCGTTCGTTGCGGTGTTTCGGGTTGACCAATTCTACCGCCGCCAGCGAGGATGCGCACAAATCGGCTACCATGGTTGGCAAACTTCTAAGAGAAAGGGCCGCCCATGTCGGTCGATATAGCCACGTATGTCCACGATCTTGCCGTTGCCGCCAAGGCAGCGTCGGCCTCGCTTGCCACGGCGAGCGACGAGCAGCGCCAGGAGGCCGTGCGCGCCATGGCCGCGGCGCTGCGCGATGGCGTCGATTCCATCGTCGCCGCCAACGAGCTCGATATGTCCGCTGCGCGCGATGCGGGCACCTCGGCGGGGCTCCTCGACCGTCTGCTGCTGACGCCCGAGCGCGTCGAGGGCATGGCCGCCGGCCTGGAGAAGCTCGCTGAGCTGCCCGATCCTGTCGGCCGCGTGCTCGACCACCGCGTACTTGCAAGTGGTGTGGACCTCACCCGCGTGAGCGTGCCGCTGGGCCTGGTCGCCATGGTCTATGAGGCGCGTCCCAACGTGACGGCCGATGCCGCGGGCATCTGCATCCGCACCGGCAACGCCTGCATTCTGCGCGGCGGTTCGCTGGCCTATCACTCGTGCGCCATGATTGCCGAACTGCTGGCCGATGCGCTCGAGGCCAAGGGTTTCCCGCGCGAGGCTATCTCGATGATCGAGTCCACCGATCGCGAGGCCACCGGCGAGCTCATGAAGCTTCGCGGCATCGTCGACGTGCTTATTCCGCGTGGCGGCGCGGGCCTGATCCAGCGCTGCGTGCGCGAGTCGCTTGTGCCGGTTATCGAGACGGGCACGGGAAACTGCCACATCTACGTGCATGAGTCGGCCGACTTTGATAAAGCGCTCAACATTATCGTCAATGCTAAGACCCAGCGCGTGGGTGTGTGCAACGCCGCCGAGTCGCTGCTTGTGGACCGCGTCGTGGCAGATTCGTTTTTGCCGGCGGTCGTGGCCGTGCTGCACGACCACGGCGTGCTGATTCACGGCGACGGGGCCGCGTGTGCCGCATGCGCCGCCGCCGGTCTTGCCGAGGGCGACGACTACGTGGCCGCGACCGAGGAGGACTGGGGCCGCGAGTACCTGGCGCTCGAGATGAGCGTAAAGGTCGTGGCGAACGAGGACGAGGCCATCGCGCACATCAACCGCTATGGCACTATGCATTCCGAGGCCATCATCGCCGAGGACGCGGACGCCTGCGAGCGCTTTTTGGATGAGATCGATGCCTCGGCCGTGTATGCCAACGCCAGCACGCGCTTTACCGACGGCGGCGAGTTTGGCCTGGGCGCCGAGATCGGCATTTCGACCCAAAAGCTCCACGCCCGCGGCCCCTTTGCCGCCGAGGCCCTCACCACCTACAAATACAAGCTCCGCGGCACCGGCCAGGTCCGCCCCTAAACCTACCAAAAAGGGACAGGTTTATTTTGGCAGGTTTTATCTGCGGTTTTGCCGGGCGACGCGTTCGCCCGGCTTTTTTCTCCGTATGCCTTTTCTGCCTTTCGGCTTGAGCCGCGGCGATATACGATAGTGGCACCGTGTCCTAGCACCGACTCACCTGGAGGTATTGTCATGTCCCAGACGCTTTCCGCCGGAATCACCCGCGACCGTGCGTTCGAATTGCTCAACGAGCACAACAAGGACCCGTTCCACATCACCCACGGCGAAACGGTCGAGGGCACCATGCGCTACTTTGCGCGCGAGTTCGACCCCGAGAACGAGGAGTTTTGGGGGATCGTCGGCCTGCTGCACGACTTGGATTGGGAGGAGCATGAGGACGACCCCGTGAACCACACCATCTATGCGGCCGAGATCCTCAAGGGCGAGGGTGCATCGCCCGAGCTCATCCGCGCCATCCAGACGCATACCTCGGACTTCAATACCTCGCTGCCCAAGCCCGAGCTGCAGATGGAAAAGATCCTGTTTGCCTGCGACGAACTTACCGGCCTGATTGGGGCTGCCGTGATCATGCGTCCGAGCAAGAGCGTCATGGACTTTACGACCAAGTCGCTCAAGAAGAAGTTCAAGGACAAGCGCTTTGCCGCCGGCTGCTCGCGCGACGTGATTTCGCAGGGCGCCGAGATGCTGGGCTGGGAGCTCCCCGAGCTTTTCGACCGCACCATCGCGGCCATGCAGTCCTTCGCGCCCGACCGCGACACCTTCCAGGCCTAACCTGCCAAAAAGGGACAGGTTTATTTTGGTAGGTTTTATCTGGGAAAACGCTCCCGTTGAACGTTATTCAGCGGAAGCGTTTTCTTTTTGACCTGGTGACGTTGGCGAATGGCGGCGCCTCGCGGCAGGCAGCTGCGCTTCGCCGTACCCGTAACTCGGCAAACGCGACGTTAGGACGCGTTCTTGATAATCCATGTTCCGAGTCCTGTCAGCAGCTGAACCTGCTTAACGGTTAGCCCTTGTTTTCGAAGCGCGAGAATCGCCTCATTGCGAAGTGGCTTGGAGACGGATTTGAGTTCCGTCGGAGCGCATCCTGCGACACTCTGCACGATTACCGTGCCAAATTCGCATAGATCTTCCTCGCGAACCTTGGCTGTTGCGCTGGGGCGATAGGGAAGCGACGGCGCACTTTCCATGAGCTGAAGGTATGAGCGAGGCGTTGGGAATAAAACACCGACAACGCTGCCGGTGACATGCGGCCGTGACCTGGCGCTCATTAGATACTCGCGATGGCTGCTCCAGGGATATTCGTCGTATGCCGCCAGTCCTGCTTTTTGTGGATTCAGATGAATGTATCGAATTGCCTCAAGTAAATATGCTTCCGACTTAATGGGCGAATCCCAAAACCGCTCCTGAAACACGTGGCCGACATGCCCCGTCCGCGCATTGTACCTGCCCGCATACGATACGGCTACCGCGTGCATCGCGTCGCTTTTTCGGTCGTCCGGGTCGTCGATGAGCAGATGAATATGGTTTCCCATAAGGCACCAAGCGATAAGCTCGATATTGTGTTTGGGGAGGATTGCATCGAGGATCTGAAGCATGGCGATTCGGTCCTCGGCATCGTCAAACAGCAATTGCCCTCCGTTTCCACGCAACGTGACGTGGAAATAACCGGTTGGTGACTTTGAACGAGGTTTTCTCGGCATGGCCCCTCCTTTAGCTTGGATGGGCTGAAGATACCTCATTCGGAGGCTTCGGTTGTCGAGATTCAGTTTACCGACTATAGCTGCTACCTGCCGAAATGTTATTGCGTTTTCAAATTGATGCTTTTTAATGGTAATTGAGCAAGACGGGTGCGCTTGTTGCGGATACGGGCGTTGGTTGCGTCGATCTGGACGGCCCTCGCGTGATGTCATCACAAATGGGCTTCACGCATTTTCGCGGCGATAGAAAAATGGCCGGGTCTTACAAACAAAACGGAGCACCCGACCATTTACCAATTGTTCGTTGACGTTTGGCCAGATAAAACCTGCCAAAATAAACCTGTCCCTTTTTGGCAGGTTAGTTGAGGGCGGCTTGGGATAGGCGGGCTTCGGCGTCTTCCTCGGTGACGCCCAGGGCCACGGCAATCTCCTCGATGGAGCGGCGCTTGGCTTCCTTGAGTACGCGCATGTAGTAAGAGCTGGGCTTTTTATCTGCTTCTTCGGCCTGGCGAATACGGTGCATCATTGTTTTTGCCACGCGGACCGTCTCGGGCGCACCCAGCTTGAGCTGCTGCTTAAAGTGCGTCTCCTCGAGCGAGCTGTTGCGCTCGGTAAAGGTGTCGCACTCCAGCTCGTCGTAGTGGCTCAGTAGGTGCTCGGCATCTTGCTGGGAGATGGCGGCATGCAGACGGTCGGCCTGCGCCACGGGGTACATGAGGATCGTCTGCGCATGTCCCTGCTTGGTCTCGAGCAACAGCATGGGCTGCGGTGTGTCTTCCCTAAAACCGACGACGGTGCAGACTCCCTGACCCGGATGAATGACGTGTTGACCGATTGAGAACATGCTACCTCCAACTTATACGAATTTACGTATGTCTAGAATACCACGCTGACGTGCAGAAACCCTTACTTTATGCAGGAAAAGCACACAAATCCGATAGGTAAGAGTATTCGATATTCTGAGCTGCCCATGCAGATGTTTATGCATTTTCGGCGGGTGCACAACCAGCAGGCAGACCGCCATCTTTGAATGGCCTTGCGACAACTGTGGTCAATTATGTGCATATGCAATATCGATTGACTTTACCCTGCGACAGTAGTTACCGCTTGTGATAGAGTGCTGCAAACTCTGGCTTTTGCCCTACGAGTGACCAAGAGCTCGGGGGCTTTAACACAAGGAGGATCTATGCCCGAGAAGATTGAAGAGCTGGTACGCGCTGCGCTTGCTGCGGCCCAGGAGGCCGGCGACCTTTCCGCATTTGAACTTGACGATTGCGCTATCGAGCGACCGGCTGACACTTCTCATGGCGAGTGGACCTCCACCATGGCCCTGAAGTCCGCCAAGCTGGCTCACTGCGCCCCGCGCAAGATCGCCGAGGCCGTCGTTGCCCATATGCCCGAGGATCCCGCGATCGAGAAGGTCGAGATCGCCGGCCCTGGCTTCATCAACTTCTACCTCTCCGTCGCCGTCAAGAACGCCATCTTCGGCGAGGCTCGCGAGAAGGGCATGGACTTCGCTAAGTCCAACGTCGGCGGCGGCCTGAAGACCCAGGTCGAGTTTGTCTCCGCCAATCCCGTCGGCCCCATGCATATTGGCCATGGCCGTTGGGCCGCTCTGGGCGACTCCCTCTGCCGTGTTATGGACCATGCCGGTTACGATATCCAGCGTGAGTTCTATATCAACGACCACGGCTCCCAGATGAACACCTTCGGCAACTCCATCAGCACGCGCTATATGCAGCTTGCCGACATCATCGCCAAGCAGGGCGTGGATATCGACGAGGCTCACAAGCTGCTGATTGCCGACCGCGATGCCTTTGTTGCCGACGAGAACGACGAGCATCCCGAGACCCATCCGTATCAGGACAACTTTGCCGAGACTCTGGGCAAGGACTCCTACGGCGGCGACTACATCATCGACGAGGCCGCCGAGTTCTGGCGCACCGACGGTGACAAGTGGGTCGACGCCGATCCGCAGGAGCGTATGGAGAGCTTCCGCGAGCGCGGCTACGTAAAGATGGTCGACAACATGCGTAATCTCTGCCACGCCGTCAACTGCGACTTTGATCGTTGGTTCTCCGAGCGCTCGCTGTACGTGAAGGACACCGAGGGCGAGACCGCCGGCACCTCCGCTGTCGACCGCGCTTTCGAGAAGCTCGACAAGATGGGCTACCTCTACACCAAGGACGGCGCTCTGTGGTTCCGCTCCACCGACCTGGGTGACGACAAGGACCGCGTCCTGATCAAGTCCGACGGCGAGTACACCTACTTCGCCTCCGACGTCGCCTATCACTGGGATAAGTTCCAGCGCGTCGACCACGTCATCGACATCTGGGGCGCCGACCACCATGGCTACATCGACCGCGTCCGCTGTGTCTGCGACGCTCTTGGCTATCCCGGCAAGTTCGAGGTTCTGCTGGGCCAGCTCGTCAACCTGCTGCGCAACGGCAAGCCCGTCCGTATGTCCAAGCGCAAGGGCACCATGGTGACCCTGCAGGAGCTTGTCGACGAGGTCGGTTCCGACGCCGCCCGTTACACGCTCATCTCCAAGAGCTCCAACCAGATGGTCGACTTCGATATCGAGGCCGTTAAGAAGCGTGATAACTCCAACCCGGTCTACTACGTGCAGTACGCTCACGCTCGTGTGTGCTCCATTCTGCGCCGTGCCGCTGACGTTACGCCCGAGCAGGCTGACGAGATGGGCATGAAGGCCGTCGCCGCCAAGGCCATCGGCGAGAACGTCGACTACTCGCTGCTGACCGACCCCACCGAGCTTGCCCTTTCGCGTAAGCTCAACGAGCTCACCGACCTCATTGCCAGCTGTGCTCGCGACCGCGCCCCGTTCCGCCTGACGCACTTTGCCGAGGAGCTCGCCGGCGACTTCCACAGCTTCTATGCTGCCTGCCAGGTGCTTCCGAGCGAGGGCCGTCCCGTCGATCCCGAGCTTTCGCGCGCCCGTCTGGCCGCTTGCGACGCCGTCCGCGTGACGCTCGCCCTGGTGCTCACTCTGGTTGGCGTTTCTGCACCCGAGCAGATGTAATCTACGGGTCGTTTGATCGTGTAGGTTTGGCTTTGCTGAGCCCTATAAGCCCGATCTCCATGCGGAGGTCGGGCTTTTTGCGTTTGGCGGGGCTTTTTGGCGTGTTGGAAAATGCTACAAAAACGCAACTATACCGGTTTACGGGGCTGAATCGCTGCCTGGCGACCATAGCAACAGCAGCGAAAATAAAATCGCAGGTAGACGGCTTGCCGAATATTAAAAATGCAGGGTATGGTTGGCTTACGCCGTTCTTGCACCGTAATCCGCGATCGTTTTGAAAACGACCCCTTGGGGACGGAGGAAAACGGATCATTTTTGTCCGGTGGGAGAGCGGTGCGAAACCGTCCGCCACGAAACGGGCTTATCTACTACGTTTAGTCGCATACCCCGAACCATGCCGAAAAGTACGATATTAAAACCGCAGGTAGCGGGCTTGCGATTTTAGGAAGATCGAGGGGATGGTCAGGGGTCGCGGGACAAACGTAGTAGATAGGCGCGTTTCGTGGCGCGGCTATTCCGGATGCCACGGCTTCACTCCTCTGGTGCGACAGAGGAAGCGCTTTTGAGGGAGAGTGTCCCTTTTGACCAGTTGTATAAGAACGTCTAATGACTAAGTTGCAGGTGGTGGCGGTTGTGTTACACTAACGCTGCGTATTTGACGCAATCATCTCGATACAGATCAATGATGTCCGTTGTGTTTTGAACGGAGCTAGACTGTTTAGCCGCCCTGAAGGTTTATGCAGGGAGCATGTGATCACAGGGCTTTAAAAGAAAGTTGAGCAAACACTGTGTCTGATCAACAGCAAGAAAATGAAATAAGCACGGCACAAACCACTCCCACTGCACCGGTTGCGTTGGACCAGATCGCGAAACCCGTACCGTCGCAGGCGTCGGTCCCCGAGACACACCAGAACGCTGCCTCGGCTTCGAGTGAGAACCCTGTTCCCGTCGCACCTGCTACCGGGGAGGAGGCTGCGCCCGTGAAGCCCAAGCGCACTCGTCGTGTGGCCAAGCCCGCTGCGGATGGCGATGAGGCTGCAAAGCCTAAACGCCGCACCACGCGCACGACGCGTGCCAAGCGTCCGGTTTCCGCCGAGGTTTCGGCGCCGCTTTCAGATGAGGTTGCGCAGGCCCGCGCGCTTGCGCAGATCAGCGAAGCCCAAGTTGTTCGTGCTCGCCGTCGTGCCGCCGAGCGCGATGCCGCGGCTCTGACCGAACTCGCGGCTTCGTCCGCCCCCGAGGCGCCTTCGGCTCTGGCTCCCGAGCAGGTAGCAGAAAAGCCGGCTCCGCGCACGCGCCGTCGCACGGCGGCCAAGGTCCAGCAGGCTGCCGAGCAGGCTTCGTCCGATGCCGCCGAGACCTCGGTTCGCTCTGCGGCGGGGGAGGACGCTTCCTCTGCTGAGTCTGTCGTGTCTGCCGAGGCCGGCGGTGCATTTGTCGTCGATCCTGCTTTGCGCCCTCATCGCCGCGGCCGCAAGCCCAAGGCATTTGTCGAGGCGGAGAAGGCGGCCGCTGCCGCGGCTTCTGTCCAAGATGCCCCGGCGTTCGTCGAGCCTACAGCGGCTGTCGTGGTTTCGGCCGAGGGTGCTGATGTTCCTGAGGTCGCTGTTTCTGCCGCTGCCGAGTCTGCCGACGTTCGTCCCGGGCGCAGCCGTCACACCACAGCCAAACGCCCAGCTAAGGCAGAGGCGAAGTCCGGCGCCGAATCTGCGGTAGCTGAGTCTACCGAGGCGAGTGTCGACACGACTCCCGAGACGGAGGGTACCGATCGGTCGGCAGGCGAGAAGCCCAAGCGCACGCGCAAGAAATCTTCCAAGACCAAGTCTGCCGAACAGCAGGGGGATGCTGAGCAACAGCCCGAGTCCGACGCTAAGTCGGACGGCGAGACCTCGGCGACCGCCGATGCGCCCACGACGCCTGCCGTCGAGAGCGCTGAGGCCGAAGAGGGTTCCCGCCCCAACCGCCGTCAGCACAAGCGCAACGATGAGCGCAGCGAGCGCAAGGACGATCGTGGCAACGACCGCCGCAGCCGTCAGCGCGACCGCAAACAGCGCAATAAGGAGCGCAACGCAGCTCCGACCGAGCCCACGCTTTCGCGCGAGGAGCTCGCGGCCATGAAGGTCGCCGAGCTGCGCGAGAAGGCCAAGGAGTTCGAGATCGAGACGACCGGCAAGAAGAAGGCCGAGCTCGTCGAAGAGATCTACACCACAGCCGCGAAGGCCGAGGGCTTCCGCGATATTAAGGGCATCCTGCAGATTCGCCCGGACAGCTCCGGCATCATCCATGCCCACGGCTACATGAAGTCCAATGACGACGCCTTCGTGCCCGCCTACCTCATCCGCTCCGCGCGTCTGCGCACGGGCGACGTGATCGAGGGTTCGCTTCGTCCCTCGCGCGGCGGCGACAAGCGTGCCGGTCTCGCCAAAATTACGACCGTCAACGGTATGGACCCCGAGCAGATTCGCAATCGCCCCAAGTTTGGCGACCTCACGCCGGTCTACCCCAATGAGCCGCTGCGCATGGAGCATGGCAAGGATTCCATTACCGGTCGCGCCATCGATATCGTGTCGCCGATCGGCAAGGGCCAGCGTGGCCTGATCGTGTCACCGCCCAAGGCCGGTAAGACCACGATTCTCAAGAAGATCTGCCAGTCTATCTCGATCAACAATCCCGAGGTGCACCTCATCTGCCTGCTCGTCGACGAGCGCCCCGAAGAGGTCACCGATATGCAGCGCTCCATTGAGGGCGAGGTCGTGGCCTCCACCTTCGATATGCCCGCCGACAACCATACCCGCGTGGCCGAGCTCGTCATCGAGCGCGCCAAGCGCATCGTGGAGTTGGGCGGCGACGTCGTGGTGGTTCTCGACTCCATCACGCGTCTTGCCCGTGCGTACAACCTGGCGGCGCCCGCCTCGGGCCGCATCCTTTCGGGCGGCGTCGATTCGGCGGCCCTGTATCCGCCCAAGCGCTTCCTGGGTGCTGCTCGCAATATCGAAAACGGCGGCTCACTCACCATCCTTGCTTCCGCCCTTATCGATACCGGCTCCAAGATGGACGAGGTCATCTTTGAGGAGTTCAAGGGCACCGGCAACATGGAGCTCAAGCTCGATCGCGATCTGGCCGACCGCCGTATCTTCCCGGCCATCGACCCCGTTGCCTCCGGTACGCGCAACGAGGACCTGTTGGTCGACGAGCAGATGCGCCCATTTGTCTTTGGCCTGCGCCGCATCCTCGCCGGCATGAATAACACCGAGCGCGCGGCAGCGTCGTTTATCAAGGGCCTCAAGGGCACCAATACCAACCAGGAGTTCCTGGTGCGTTCGGCCAAAAAGCACAGCGATTACGAGCAGATGTTCTAGTCCGTCCGCTGCACGCGACAGCAACCATAGACATGCCAGAAGGGCCGGGGTTTAGATCCTGGCCCTTTTCGTATAGCCGCTCGCCAACGATTATTGACCTCACGACCGGCAAGCAGCGATTTTCCCGTTTCAATTCCGCTTCGTCGCTTGCAATCCCCAAGGGGGTTTCGCATAATAGCAGTTAAGCTTCGCGACGGAAAACGCAGATGAAACGAACCATATACCGTTGCTTTGGGGCATAGCCCCGCTTCATCTTCTCTCGCGCAGCCAACTGAATGATGCGATTTGGGTGCTGGAAGATGGGGAGAGCTCATGGCTTCTTCTGATGCAACACAACGAGCAGTCCTTGCCGGACTTTCCTGCGGGATCGGCCTTGCCGCACCCGTGGTCGTGTATGCCGCTACACTGCCGTTTTCGTCAATCAACGAGACGGTCGTCGCGGGTGCTGTTCCCTTTGCCGTGGGCGCAGTGGCCGGCGTGGGTATCTATGCCGCCTCGCTGGGTATCTCTGAGTATCGTGCGGAGCACGATGGCCGCCTGTTTGAGCCCGATGCCGTGGGCGGCGCCGCTCAGTTTAGTCGGACCTACAACGAGTTCAAGACCGCCTCTATTCCCGTTCAGCAGGAGGAGGCTGCTCCCCGGGCTGCTGCTCCTGTCACTTTGGACGAGCAGGGTCAATCCTCTTCGCTTCTCTCCGGTCTGACCGGCGCGTTTCAGCGCCGTCATGCCGATGATGGCGTTCCGACCATTGCCCGTGCCGCCAACGCCATGGACGAGGCCGATGCCTGGGCTATGATCGATAGCATGCTCGACGACGATTCGCCGGTTAGCTGCGATCCCGCTCGCTCGCGCGATGTCTATCAGGTCGCAATTGACGAGCTCACAAACGGTGGGCAGACCGGCTCCTATAACCGCGACGACATCGCTGCTGCCGCACGTGCCGTCTCGGGCTCTCATGCCGCCCCTGCGGGCAGCACTGCAGCTTTCGTGGCGCTTGTGGCCAACGCTGCCAACAATGCCGCCTATAACGGTGCTTCGTCGGCTGCGTACGCCTCTGCCGCGGCGGCCGCTTCGACCGGCCAGCAGGGCGCAGCTCAGCCGGCTCCTGTTGCCGACCCCTTTGCCGATGAGCCCCTGGTTGTCGACGAGGAGACCATCGCCGCTCGTCGTGCTGCCGAAAGCTCGCTTTGGGGCGCTTCGGCCCAAATGCAGGCCGCGGAGGCGGTGCCGTACAACGCCAAGCTCGCCAGCATGCCCATCATTTCCGATGCCAAGGGTGTGGATCTCGCCGATTTGGACGAGCCCGCCGCCATCACCGCCTCTATCGATGCCCAGAATCGCGTGGATACCGACAGTCTCCCCGATGCCTCCCTCGAGGAAGATATCCCCATGGCCGATTATTCGGGCCACGAGGACATGTGGGCCGCCGCTATGGCGATCATGGCCGAGGTTGCCGAGCCCGCTCCCGCGCCGATGCCCACGCCTGCGGCCTCACCTGTGTCTGTTGCTCCCGTCTATGTCGGCCGCCACAGCTCCGTGTTTCCCGAGGATACCGCGCGTATCTCGCGCGAGAGTATCGAGCGCGCCGAGGCTATCGCCGCCGGCGTTATGGAAAACCGTCGCCACGAGCGCGTCAATCAGATCCTTGAGGAAGAGATCGAGCGCCTGCAGTCCTCTACCGCCAAGCGTACGGGCCGTGTCTATTTGAGCGTTATCGAGGGCGGTACCGCCAGTTTTACGCCGCTTCGTGCCGAGGCCTAGTTCTGCATGATTAAGATCGATCGTAAGTGGGCGGTTGCGGCCTGCGCCATGGTGTTGCTGATCTGGGGCAATTCACTGGTTCCCGGCACGGGGTCTAGCTCACTGAGCTTGGCGATCATGGAGGACGTCCGCGGGTTTTTGCATAGCTTGAGCCTGCCGTATGAATGGGTGACCAACTTTGTCGTCCGCAAGTGCGCACACTTTACCGAGTATATGGTGCTCGGTGTTTTGGTGACACATGCCTTTGATATCGAGGGTCGACGCACTTTTGACAGACTGCTTCCCATGGTGGTTTTTCTGCTGCTGGTCCCCTCAATCGACGAGACGATTCAGTTATTTGTGCCGGGGCGCGCCGGCATGATCACCGACGTGATGATTGACTGCTGCGGAGCGGCTACCGGCGTCGTGCTCCGATATCTCCTCCGATCGCTTGTATGCACCAAAAAGGCCGCCTAGGATGTTTTGCTTGGTCCTAGACGGCCTTGTGCGTTTGGCTTATAGGACAAAATGTGTGTCCACGTTGGGGGCATCGGCGCAGGTCGATGCCCCTTTTTCAGCCGTTTAAATTCCGTGCCCGCTTTTAACCGCTCGGACAGAATGTGT
>NZ_JBQKDN010000026.1:0-23518 GCF_052121815.1 Collinsella sp. LCP19S3_B6 | reverse complement strand
CTCGAAGAGCCCGATCGCCGCCTTCCTGGCCTCGATGTCGTGTTTCACTCTCAAGTCGACACGCATAAAAAGCCTCCCATTTCTCGTGTCCAAGAAATGGGAGGCAGTTCAGTTTGGGCGGCCGCCGCTTGCGTTTTATCAAAGAAAGATCATTGCCGAGCCTTAAATGCCTTTTGTCTGCGTGCCTTCCACAATCATGTTGCGGTTGTAGGCCAGGTGCAGATACATCGCATCGTGAGCGGCAGTGGGGTTGTGCGCCTCGATGGCGTCGGCCGCACCGTGGTGCGTGTGGATGGTCTCCTCGACGAGCTTTTTTGCCCGTTACGTCGATAAAAAGGGGAACGGACGCCTTGAACACACCCATCAGACGGGTAACGACGAGGTTGCCGCCATCCCAGGGCGGCTTCATGGAGTAGCGCCCGTACGCATCGAATTTATCCACTCATAGATGTGCGGCACCAAGAGCCCCGAGTTCATACGAGCTCGGGGCTCTTTTCGTTTGGATTGCAGACGTATTGACAGACGAAAACAGTCTGCGTCCGGTATTGAGCCATACGAAAGCGAAATTATGCGTCTTAATTCCGTACGCAAATCAAGACGAAAACCGTTTGTGTCTCGGATGAATCAGTACGCAAACGGTTTTCGTCTTATATCTTGAAGGCCTACAGGCGAAACGATTCGGCAACGGTGGAGGTCGACCGGTTTGAGTATGGCAGGCTGACGCTCGAAGGCAGCAACGTAACGTTCGACGCGCTCACGTCGGCTCGCCAGGACTTGAGTTTTCACACGCTCGAGCATAAGTGTGTTGAACATCTCGGCATTTCTGAGCTAACGCCGGATATTATGCGCACGCTTCGCTTGCTCGGCAAAGATGGCTATACCAACGCTGCGGCGATTTTGGCGGATAAGAATGATTTTCCGGGCATCGACTGCGTCCGTTTTGGTGATACCGAGGATGTGATCTTGGATCGCGAGGCGGCGACAAATATATCCGCAATTGAGCAGGTGGACAGGGCGGTGGCTATGTTTGCACGCTACTACCGTTATGAGCGTATCGAAGGGATGGAGCGCGTCCAAACCGATCGAATTCCTCTCGAGGCGTTTCGCGAAGCTGTCGCAAACGCTTTGGTGCATCGGACGTGGGACGTTCGAGCTATAGCAACCCGCATAGCGCGCCTTGATCATCAACCGTCCGTATTTCGCAGCAACTTATAACAGACTCGGGGTGCCAATTTGGGGTGCAGTAGTGCTGCGCCACGAAAAGGGCCTATCTACTACGTTTAAGCCGCAGGGGTCAACCATAGTCGGCTTTTTCGAAAATCGACAAGCTGCCTACCTGCGGTTTTGTTTCCACGGTTTTTGGTATGGCCGAGGCTATCCGTGTTAACGTAGTAGATGGGCCACTTTTGTGGCAAGGGGCCGATCTGCGGGCTAGGGCAGCTAAAAGAGCCCCGTCCCAAAAAGACTGATTGGGAGCTGGGACGTGTCGATGCGATAGTATTGCATGGTGGTATTCGACTAACCGAGGGTTTATCCGAGGGCTTTATGGAACAGCACCAGCATAATCAAAGCTTGCAAGATCAGGCATACAATGCACTGCGCTCCAAGATCATCTATGCCGAGCTCAAGCCCGGCACGCGCCTTTCGGCGATTGGTCTGGAAAAGGAGACGGGAATCGGGCGTACGCCCATTCGCGAGTCCTTTGTGCGCCTGCGTGAGCAGGAGCTGGTGGAAACGCGTCCCAAAAGCGGCACCTACGTCTCTAAGATCAGCATGGAGCGCGCCGAGAACGCCTGTTTCTTGCGCGAGAAACTCGAGCGAAGCGTACTCATTAAATGCTGCTCGGTCGCCACGCCCGAGCAAAAGCATCGGCTCGATCAGATTCTTGCCGAGTCCGAGTCGCTCGACCATGGCGAAACGCGTCGTTTCTTTGACCTGGACAACCTGTTCCATGAGACGTGTTTTGAGATTGCCGGCCGTCACATGTTGTGGGATTGGATGAAGAGCGTCAATACGCATTTTGAGCGATACAACTGGTTGCGTATGGTGTCGCAGGATCTAGATTGGGAGCCGATTCGTCGGCAGCATCGCCGGATTCTCGAGGCCATTAAGAGGGGCGATACCGACGCGGCGAGCTATCTGGCCGAGACACACCTGCACCTGATGCCCGAAGAGCAAGGTCCGGTTATCGCCTTACATCCCGATTATTTTGAGCTGTCCAAAGACTCGGCTATCTAGCCCATTATCGCATCTGCTCGAGACGCAAAAACGATGCTGCTCACCTACAGCGTTTTGCAACCGAGAATTTTAAAAAATGCCTAAAATGGCTCAGACTGCCGACAATGGGGAAACGGGGTGCGCTATGGCGCAGATGAGAATCAAGGACATTGCCGTCGAGGCGGGTGTGAGCCCGGCCACGGTCTCGCGCTATCTCAATAACCGCCCCGGGCAAATGACCGAGGAAACCCGTGCTCGCATTGCGGAGGTTATCGAGCGTACCGGCTATCGCCCACGTGCCGCCGCGCGCAATCTGCGCAGCTCGCGTACCAACCTCATCGGCGTGATCTTGGCCGACATCGCCAACCCGTTCTCCAGCGCCATGCTCGAGGGCCTTTCCGCCAGCGCCGCCGCGCGCGGCTGCTCGCTCATGACAGCCATTAGCGGCAACGATCCCGCCAAGGAGGCCGAGTCGCTCACCAGGCTTATCGACGCTGGCGTGGACGGTCTGGTCGTCAATACCTGCGGTGGTAACGACGAGGCGATCGTCGCGGCAGCGGGACGCCTGCCCGTTGTGCTGCTCGACCGCGACGTTGCCGACGGCGGTGTCGATCTGGTGACATCTAACAACCGTGAGCTGGTCGCCGGCTTGGTAGACGCCTTGACCGCCGCTGGCAGCGAGTGCCTGTGCCTGCTCACCGAAGCAAGCGACGACAGCCCCGTCCGTCGCGAGCGCGCCGAGGCCTTTACCGACGAGCTTTCGCGCCGCGGCCTTGCCGGCGAGGTTATCACCTTGGCCGATGGCGGCGCCACGGGCGTCGGCCGCCTGGACAAGACCATCCGCGGCTATGCAGGAAAAGAGCTCGGCCTCATTGCCGTCAACGGCCTGGTTTTCCTGCGCCTGACCGAGGCGCTGGCGCAGCTTGGTCCCTCGCTTCCGGCGGGGCTCAAGATCGCGACGTTTGACGACTATCCCTGGAACCATGTGCTCTTTGGCGGAGTCACCACGGCCGCGCAGGACACCCTTACCATCGCCGAGCGCGTGGTCGATCGCCTCTCCGAGCGTATCGACGTTGTTACCACCACCGTGGGCGATGCCGCAAAGCTCGCCCCTAAGCGCATCGAGGTTCCCGGCCACATCGCACACCGCGCTTCGACCTCGCGCTAGCCGCTCGTTCGTAACTGCCTGTTCGCGCACGTTTTTTGGGCGCTTGATACGCTTTAACCCTGCGGAAACATTTTTCTGCGATAGTATCTGCGATATAGACCAGTCGAAACCCGCCCAAAAGAAAGGGGAGCGACATGAACCAGCAGAACATCGATTACGTACTCCGTTCCGTAGAGCAGCGTGACATCCGCTTTGTGCGTCTATGGTTTGTCGACATTCTCGGCCGCCTCAAGAACTTTGCCATTAGCCCCGAAGACCTCGAGGTCGCTTTTGAGGAGGGTATTGGCTTTGACGGCTCCGCCATCGAGGGCTTTGCCACGCCCGAGGAAGCCGACATGCTCGCGTTCCCTGACGCCTCGACCTTCCAGATCCTGCCGTGGCGCCCGAGCCATAACGGCGTCGCCCGCGTGTTCTGCGATGTGTGCACTCCCGATCGCAAGCCGTTTGCCGGCGACCCGCGCGACGCCCTGCGCCGAATGTTTTATAAGGCCGAGAAGGCCGGCTACCTGCTCAACGTGGGTGCCGAGCTGGAGTATTACTACTTCCCCGACGAGCACACCCCCGAGCCGCTCGACAACGTGGGCTACTTCGACCTTTCGGTGAGCGATGCCGCTCGCGACCTGCGCCGCAATACGGTGCTCACGCTCGAGAAGATGTCCGTGCCCGTGGAGTACACCTTCCACGCCGCCGGCCACTCGCAGCACGGCATGAGCTTGCGTCACGCCGAGGCCCTGAGCATGTCCGACGCCATCACCACGGCCAAACTCATCATTAAGCAGCAGGCCTACGAGAGCGGTTGCCACGCCTCCTTTATGCCCAAGCCGTTGGCGGGCGAGGACGGCAGCGCCATGTTTTTGCATCAGTCGCTGTTCGACCACGACGGCAACAACGTCTTTTGGGGCGAGGCCGACGAGAAGTACCATCTCTCCGATATCGCCAAGCACTATATGGCCGGCATTCTGGCACACGCGCGCGAGATCAGCGCCATCACCAACCCCACGGTCAACTCGTACAAGCGCATCACCACGGGCGGCGACTCCGTGCCACAGTACGCTACGTGGGGCCTGCGCAACCGCGCGAGCATGGTCCGCATCCCGGTCTACAAGCCCGGCAAGCAGCTGTCCACGCGCATCGAGCTGCGCAGCCCCGATCCCATGGCCAATCCGTACCTGGTCAACGCCGTCACGCTGGCGGCTGGTCTGGACGGCATCGAGCGCAAGCTGGACCTCCCGCCCGAGGCAACGGCCGAGACGCTCAAGCTTACCGACCGTCAGATGGTCGAGGCCGGCTATACGCCGCTGCCGCGCTCGCTCAAAGAGGCGCTCGACGTGTTTGAGGACTCGCAGTTTATGAAGGATGCCCTCGGCGAGCACATCCACAGCTTCTTCCTCAAAAAGAAGCGCGACGAGTGGCATAAGTTTGAGTCCACGATTACCGAGTGGGAGATCAAGCATTATCTGGCGAACTCCTAATCGCGCTGGTTCGTTCCAGTACGATTGAGCTCATTTCCTTGGAGGTCGATATGTCCGAAAAGAGTGCCCTGTTCATGGCGCGCACGACGCGCTTCCACGAGTTTGCCCGCAGCTTGACGACCACCCTGGGTGTCGAGGTGAGCCTGGCAACCCCCGATTCGCCGACTGCGGCGCATGACTTTGACCTGCTGATCCTCGATTCCGATGGCATCCGCAGCGACCGCATCGATCAGATTGCCAAATGGCTCGACGACCGCGGCGGCGTTCCCATGTTGGTAATCGTCGACGACGAGGCGCTCGGCACCCTGCGCCTGCCCAATCACGCGCATGCCGACTTTGTATGCCCCACGGCGACACCCAACGAGCTTAAGGCTCGTGCGCAGCGCCTGATGGGCGAGGAGGAGACCATCACCGCCGACGATGTGCTCAACATCGATAACCTCGAGATTAACCTGGCTACCTACCAGGTGACACTCGACGACGAGCCCATCGACCTGACGCTGATGGAGTACTCGCTGCTGAGCTTTTTGGCGACGCACCCCAACCGCGCCTACAGCCGCGAGGTGCTGCTGCACCGCGTGTGGGGCTTTGAGTACTGCGGCGGCACGCGCACCGTCGACGTGCACATTCGACGCATCCGCTCTAAGGTGGGCCCGCAGATCGCGGCGCACATTACCACCGTCCGCGGCGTGGGCTATCTGTTTAAGGACTAGCTTTTCACCGCAAAGGGGGCAGGTGCCTTCGTGGTGGTTTTGCCGCATGCGTGGATCCCTTTCGAGTTTGCAGCAGAACTTAAGCATTCCTTAAAGATTGCGTTCTCATACACGTTCGCCCGCATATTGGGGTACAACTCAACGTGAACAATGATGGCCCGCCACATGTTTGGCGGGCCTTTGGTTATTAGACGAAAGGATCGCAGCTATGAGCGAGAACGATTCCCAGCGTCCCCAGGATGCGGGCAACGCTGGCGAGACCCAGCAGCAGCCGCGCGTGCAGGTGGAGTCGACGCCTGCCGACGGCAACATTCCCTACGTGCAGGCCTACGACACACAGACCGGCCAGCCGCTGGGCGGTCAGCAGGTTGTAACCAAGCACACGGTGGTCAAGACCAAGACCAGAAAGCTACCGATCTTCATTACGGCGCTCGCCGGCTGCGCCTGCGGCGCCCTGCTGGTCATCGCGCTCATTATGAGTGGCACGCTCAACATTGGCGGCGGAAAGAATGTCGTGACGGCGGGTGCTTCGGGTTCATCGACGCAAAAGATTACGATCGACTCCGAGGACACCACGCTTGCCGAGGCCGTTTCTGCCAAGGCCCTGCCCTCCGTCGTTTCCATCACCGCCACTTCGAGCGGTAGCCAGAATGGCTCGCTTTCGCAGTCTGCCGACGAGTCGGATGGTTCGGGCAGCGTCGGTTCGGGCGTGGTGCTCGATACCGAGGGCCACATCCTCACCAACAACCATGTGGTCGATGGCTATGACCAGTACGTGGTTACCATGGACGACGGTACCACCTACGAGGCCGAGTTCGTGGGCAACGACGCCTCGAGCGACCTGGCCGTCATCAAGCTCAAGGATGCTGACGCCTCCAAGCTCACGCCGATCGAGATTGGTGATTCCTCCAAGCTTAACGTGGGCGAGTGGGTCATGGCGATCGGCTCGCCGTTCGGCAACGAGCAATCTGTCTCCACGGGCATTGTGTCGGCGCTGTATCGCTCCACGGCCATGAGTTCTACCAGCGGCAACACCATCTACGCCAACATGATCCAGACCGATGCCGCCATCAACCCGGGCAACTCCGGCGGCGCGCTCGTTAACGACAATGGCGAACTCGTGGGTATTAACTCTCTTATCGAGAGCTACTCGGGCTCCAGCTCGGGCGTGGGCTTTGCCATTCCGGTCAACTATGCCAAGAACATCGCCGACCAGATCATCGACGGCAAGACGCCGGTTCATCCGTACCTGGGCGCCACGCTTTCGAGCGTCAACGCGCTCAACGCCCGCACTAACAATCTCGGCACCGATAGCGGCGCGTATGTGGCAAGTGTCGTCGAGGACGGTCCTGCCGCCAAGGCTGGCATCCAAGAGGGCGATGTCATCACCAAGCTGGGTGACGATGAGATTACGAGCGCCGATGGCCTGATTATCGCGCTGCGCAGCCACGAGGTGGGCGAGAAGGTCGAGATTACGCTCGTGCGCGGCAAGGAAGAGAAGAAGGTCACGGTCGAGCTGGGTTCTGATGAGGAGCTGCAGAACCAGCAGCAGAACGACAGCGCGACCGACACCGGCAACGGCGGCATTACCGACGAGCAACTGCGCCAGTACCTGGAAGAACTGCTGGGCCAACAGGGTCAGGGGCAAGGCTACGGTCAGGGTTTCTAACGAGCTATATCGCACATATCGAAGCCAGAGGGGCTGTTCCGCCAGCGCGGGACAGCCCCTCTTCTCTTATTGATCCGTTGGGGACGGAGGAAAACGGATCATTTAGAAATGGCAAGGGCATGGTTCGGAAGGGCTTGGACAGTTAGTTCAGATTTGTATAAAACGGGTGCGGTCAGAGGCGTGTTTTGAGCGGTTTTGAAATGAAAGACGGGCCGAGATGGGTGTCTCGAAGACGGAAGCAAACCTAATTTGCCGTTCAGAACGATTGATTGGGGCGAAAAGCCGATATTTCAGCTCGATTCGGCGCGCGTAATTATACAAATCTGAACTAACTGTCCAACCCTGGTCCGGTCGCTGCCAATTCGGTGCGGTTTGAGACTGCTATTCGGCCCCATTGCGACCGGTGGTACTCTTGTATCCGTTTGAAATCGAGCGAAGGAGTGCCGCTATGGAGCAATCGAGCCTGTTTGGTGACGGCGTGGACATCGATACCGAAACGCCAGCGAGCACGGATACCGCTGCGCCGGCCGATACCCGTGCCCAGGCGGCAGCGCGCGCGGCTGAGTTGCGCCACGAGCTCGACTACCATGCTTACCGCTACTACATGCTCGATGCGCCCGAGATCACGGACGCTGCCTTTGACAAAATGCTCGTTGAGCTGCAGGAAATCGAGGCTACCTACCCTGACCTGGTGACGCCCGACAGCTATACCCAGCGCGTGGGCGGCTACGTGAGCGAGCAGTTTACGCCGGTCAAGCACATGGCGCGCATGTATTCC
The DNA here is from genome assembly GCF_052121815.1 of Collinsella sp. LCP19S3_B6. Classification (NCBI taxonomy): domain Bacteria; kingdom Bacillati; phylum Actinomycetota; class Coriobacteriia; order Coriobacteriales; family Coriobacteriaceae; genus Collinsella; species Collinsella sp. LCP19S3_B6. The sequence goes on along the minus strand of NZ_JBQKDN010000026.1, from coordinate 15,501 downwards.
ATGGACGATGCCATGGATCTGGACGAACTCGACGCGTGGCTCCAACGCACCGAGGATGCGCTCGGCGCCGGTAGCGTCACCTATACCTGCGAGCTCAAGATCGACGGCCTGGGCGTCGCGCTTACCTATCAAAACGGCACTTTCGTGCGCGCCGCCACGCGCGGCGACGGCACCACGGGCGAGGACGTGTCGCTCAATGTCCGTACCATCAAGGATGTGCCCATGCACCTATCCGAGCCGGCGCTCGCTCATATGGGCGCCGACCGCGAGCGCACCATCGAGGTACGCGGCGAGGTCTATATGCCCAAGGGCAGCTTTGTTCGCCTGAATGAAGAGGCCGATGCCGAGGGCCGCGACCCCTTCGCCAACCCGCGCAACGCCGCTGCCGGATCCTTGCGTCAGAAGGATCCCAAGGTCACGGCGCGCCGCGATCTGGCCACCTTTATCTATGCCATCGCCGATACCGACCCGCTGCACGTCCACAGCCAGCGCGAGTTTCTGGACTGGTTGCGTAGCGCCGGCTTTAGCGTCAACCCCAACGTGGCTCGTTGTGCCACGCCGGCCGAGGTCCACGAGTTCTGTGCCCAGGCGCTCGAGCACCGCGGCGACTTGGATTACGACATCGACGGCGTGGTCGTAAAGGTTGACAGCTTCCAGCAGCAGCTCGACCTGGGCTTTACCGCTCGCGCACCACGCTGGGCCATTGCCTTTAAGTTTCCGCCCGAGGAAAAGCAGACCGTCCTGCGCGAAATTCGCATCCAGGTGGGCCGCACCGGTGTGCTCACGCCGGTCGCCGAGTTCGACCCGGTGACGGTTGCCGGCTCCACCATCGCGCGCGCCACGCTGCACAATATCGACGAGATCCGTCGCAAAAACGTGCGCGAGGGCGACACCATCATCGTGCACAAGGCGGGCGACGTTATCCCCGAGGTCGTGGGCCCGGTGCTTGACAAGCGCCCGGCCGATTCGGTTGACTGGCACATGCCCGAGGTCTGCCCCGTGTGCGGTAGCCCCGTGGTCCACGAGGATGGCGAGGTGGCTTACCGCTGCGTGTCCATCGACTGTCCCGCACAGCTCAAGGAGCGCCTGCTCCACTGGGTGAGCCGCGGTTGCATGGATGTCGACGGCCTAGGCGACGAGATCGTCGACAAGATGATCGCCGCCGGCCTGATTCACGACGTCGCAGACTTCTACCAGCTCACGGTCGATGACATCGCAGGCCTGGACACGGGGCGCACCTATGCCAGCTCCAACAGCAGAAAGGGCGTTAAGAAGGGCGACCCCATTCCGGTAGGCCTCAAGACGGCCGAGAAAATCATCGCCGAGCTCAACAAGTCCAAGAGTCAGCCGCTCGGTCGCGTGCTGTTTGCCCTGGGCATCCGTCACGTGGGCAAGAGCGTGGGCGAGGTCATCGCCGAGCGATTCCTGTCGATTGACAAGCTTATCTTGGCGAGCGAAGAGGATATTGCCGAGTGCGAGGGCATCGGCCCCAAGATTGCGGCGAGCGTCAAGCAGTTCCTGGCCGTGCCCGAGAACCTTGCCGTGCTGGAGCGCCTGCGCCAGGCGGGCCTTTCGCTCGAGGTCGATTTGGGCGCCGCGCACGCGCAAGCCGCAGCCGACGCTGGCGTGGCAGGCGAGCTCGCCGACGCACAGCCGCTCGCGGGTCTGACCTTCGTGCTGACAGGCACGCTCGTCAACCGCACGCGCGACGAGGCGGGCGCGGCGCTCAAGGTGCTCGGCGCCAAGGTTTCGGGCAGCGTATCAAAGAAGACGAGCTATCTGGTTGCCGGTCCCAAAGCGGGTTCCAAGCTTACCAAGGCCGAGCAGCTGGGCGTACCCGTGCTGGACGAGGACGCACTCGAGCAGATCCTGGCTACCGGTGAGGTGCCCCAGGCTTAAGGCATCAATAGTCAAATTGAAGAACCGCCCGAAAGCGCGATGCCTTCCGGGCGGTTCTTACTTTGTTGGGGAAACCGGCATCGTGATCTGCGTCACGTAGGTCGCGGGGTCGTCGCTGATGATGTCGTCAATGAGAGCGATTTCGCGTGGCCCCGCTACGCTGCTAACTTGTCAAAAGCCCCGCGCCGGTTGAGCACGGTAAACGCGACAACACAGATGACTGCCGACAGAATCGACCCGCACGGCGAGGCGATGCCCATGGGAAACAGCGTGTCGGAATAGGCGTTCGACAGCAGCCACGCGCCCGGCACGCGAATGAGTGCCACGGCCAGCACGTTGTGCGCAAAGCCGATGTAGCTCTTGCCATATGCAGCGAAAAAGCCGCTAAAGCAAATGTGGATACCGGCAAAGATTGCATCGAAAATGTAGCTGCGCATATAGCCGGTGCCGGCCGCGACCACCGCGGGGTCTTTGGCGAAAAAGCCGATAAACGCCGGTGCCACCAGCCACATCAGCACCGTGATCAGGCAGCCGTACACCACCGAGATGGTCATGGCGTCTTTGAGCACCTGACGCGCACGGTCGCCCTTGCCCGCGCCGGCGTTTTGCGCCGTGAGTGCGCTGACGGTGGCGCCCATGGAACTCGGTACAATGAACAAAAAGCTGATCATCTTTTCGACCAGGCCCACGGCGGCGGCGTCGACGAGCCCTCGGTGGTTGGCGATGACGGTGATAAACATAAACGCCACCTGGATGCAGCCGTCCTGTACGGCCACGGGCACGCCGATCTTAAGGATGCCGCCGAGCACCTCGGGCTGGGGGCGCAGGTCGCTGCGCTTAACATGGATGTTCGTGCGGCGGCTCTTGAGCCACACGAGCGCGAGGGCAACGCTTGCCGTCTGGGCGGTTACCGTGCCGAGCGCCGCGCCCACGGGGCCGAGTCCCATGTGGCCGATAAACAGAAAATCGAGTGCGATGTTGATGATGCACGCCACGCCAATCACGTACATGGGCGAGCGCGAATCGCCCAGGCCGCGAAAGATGGCCGAGAGAATGTTGTATGCGGCGATAAACGGGATGCCGACAAAGCAGATGCGCAGGTAGGCGGCGGTTCCTTCGACTGCCTCGGCTGGCGTGCCAATAAGTGCCACGATCTGCGGGCACAGTGCGAGCAGGATGGCTGCCAGCACTACCGAGACACCCATAAACAGCGTGATGGTGTTGCCGATGGCGGTCTCGGCGCGATCGAAGCGGCGCGAGCCCACGGCGTGGCCGACGATAACCGTCGTTCCCATGGCCAGACCCACGAGCGTCACGGTAATGATATAGAGCGTCTGCGCGCCATTGCCCACGGCGGTGATGCCGGCGGCACCGCTAAACTGCCCCATCATGTACAGGTCGGCCATGCCGTAGAGCATCTGCAAAAAGTACGAGAGCATATAGGGCAGGGCAAAGACCGCGATGGTCTTAAGGACATTGCCGCGTGTGAGGTCGTGTTCCATAGGTGGGGCTTTCTGGCTGGGTCTGTTTCCGTACCAGTGTAGTGAAAACCCTATAACGATTGTAGAGTCAAGGTTTGTGTGTTGAGGATGGGCTTGGAAAGCCGGTCTTGTTCGAAGCGACCTGTCCTGTCGTACGGGTGTGGCATGATTCTCTCGTGGGGTATTATGTTTTTCGAAGAATAAAACGCCGCGTGAGGGGAGGGCTGCGTGGACGGGCACGTGCAGCATGACGGTTTTGGCCGCGATATCAACTACCTGCGCATTGCCGTTACCGACAAGTGCAATTTCCGCTGCATTTACTGCATGCCGGCCGATGGCGTGGCGCCCCGTGCACACGACGAGTTACTCAGCGCCGAGGAAATCGCCCGCTTTGTGCGCTTGGTGGCGGGGGAGGGCATTCGCCGCGTGCGCCTGACGGGCGGCGAGCCGCTGGTCAGCCGCCGTATTATTCCGCTTATTCGCGACATCCGCGCGATCCCTCAGATCGAGGACATCTCGCTCACCACCAACGGCGCCCTGCTGCCCAAGCTGGCGCCGCAGCTCAAAGATGCCGGGCTTAACCGCGTCAACATCTCGCTCGACACGCTCGACCCTACGCTCTTTGGAAAGATCACGCGCCTGGGTCGGCTCGAGCAGACCATGGCCGGCATCGACGCGGCGCTGGCTTGGGGCTTTGAGCCCGTTAAGGTCAACTGCGTTGTTGTGCGCCGGCTCAACCAGGATGTGGCGGCCCTCGCGCGGCTCACGCTCGACCGTCCCATCCACCTGCGCTTTATCGAATATATGCCCATCGGCGACGAGCACACGAGCTCGCATTGCGCTGTGGACCCGCATGCGCCCGCGCTCAATCCCGAGCTGTGGGACGCGAGCGATACCGTGCCGAGTGACGAGCTGCGGGCGCGCATCAATGCCGGGGCCACCGCGACGGGACTGGGCGAGCTCGAGCCGCTCGACATCAACGACGCTCCTGCCGGCGCGGGCCCTGCGCGCTATTGGCGCTTTCCGGGCGCGGCAGGAACGGTTGGCTTTATTAGCGCCATGTCCAACCATTTTTGTGCGAATTGCAACCGTCTGCGCCTGACGGCCGATGGCAACGTGCGTCCATGCCTGTTTAGCGATGCCGAGTATTCGGTGCGCGACGCCCTGCGCCGTGGTGATGATATGCAGGTACTTTCGATTTGGCGCGATGCCGTGGCCCACAAACCGCAGGAACACGCGATAATTGAGGGCACGCAACGATTTATGTCCCAAATCGGAGGATGATCATATGGCCAAGAGCAGGTACGCCGACGCCACCAAGGCCGCTCGCAGGGCCGCGATGTCTGCCCACAAAGTCACGGCCGCGGCGAATGCTGGCAACGCCGACGCGTCCGCGCAGCCGACTTCCAGCGCGGCCACCGAACCCGTCCGTGACGCACGTCGCAACGAGCTGACGCACGTGGATGCCAAGGGCGAGGTGCGCATGGTCGATGTGTCCGACAAGGCCGAGACCCATCGCATCGCCATCGCCGAGGGCACCATCCTCATGCATCCCGAGACACAGGCCATGGTGCTGAAGGACCGCGCCAAAAAGGGCGACGTGCTTGCCTGCGCGCGCGTGGCGGGCATCATGGCCATCAAACGCACGAGCGACATCATTCCCATGTGCCATCCGTTGCTCATTACCAAGAGCAAGTGCGACATTGCGCCCATCGCTCCGGCGGGGACGCCGGCCGAGGACGTGCCCGAGGGCTGGGCACCGGCGCGCGCGGACGGGCAGGTTGGCTTTCACGTACTGGTTACGGCCGGCGTGACGGGCAAGACGGGTATCGAGATGGAGGCCCTGACCGGCGCGAGTGCCGCGTGCCTAACGATCTATGACATGTGCAAGGCGGTTGATCGCGGTATGGAGATCGTCGACGTGCGCCTGTTGCACAAGGAGGGCGGCCGCTCGGGCGTATGGGACCGCGCAGAGCGTCAGGCTGCTGCTGAGGCCGTGGCCACTGACGGTGCCGCACCCGCGAGCGCACCCGTCGCCGTCGCGCCCGCAGCTCCGACACCGGCCGTCCCCGCGATCGCGTTTATCGGCTACCAAAACTCGGGCAAGACCACGCTCGTCGAGAAGGTTATCGCCGAGCTCACCCGCCGTGGCCTGCGCGTGGGTTCGCTCAAGCATCACGGGCACCACGGCTTTGATATCGACGTGCCCGCTAAGGACACCTGGCGCCATCACCAAGCCGGATCCAAGCATGTGGGCCTCATCTGCGCCACGCGCTGGGCGGAGTACGCCGACACGCGCGAGGAGGACGAGATGCCCGCGCGCGAGCTGCTGTCGCGCTACAACGATGTCGACGTGGTGATCATCGAGGGCTACAAGACCGAGGGCTTCGACAACATCGTGGTCGCGCGCTCCGGTGTCGACCGTCTGCGTGGCAAGAGCTCGCTCGACCTGGTCGACGGCCGCACGCTGGCCCTTGCCTGCAACGAAGCCCTGGCACGTCAGGCCTTCGACGCAGGCTTTGCGACCCGAGCCATCAACATCAACGACGCCCGCGCCATCTGCGACCTTATCCAAGACCATCTGGCCTAAAACCTGCCAAAAAGGGACAGGTTCATTTTGGCAGGTTCTATCTGGGCAAACGTCATTTCCACCACAGAGGGGCCAGGCATCTTTGTGGTGGTTTTTGCTTTGGTAGATTTTTGTGACATGCCTTACAATCTACCAAGTAGTTCATGACGGGCGAAAAACGGAGAGAAGGGTCCTGATGCGTCCTTAATGTTTCATGCGGATAGATTGATTTGACAGACGGCGACGAATGTCCACCGCCCGTATTCGTATGAAACGAGGAGTCTCCGTGCTCGTATCTCTTCTCTCAAAACCTCACCCTTCGTTGTCCGCGCAGGCTAAGCACCTGGTGGTAATGCGCTTCCTCATATATACCGGCTTTCAGACCAGCTACTTTATCGGTGTTATCGGAACACTCACCTATGCAGACGATGCCTCGGTCGTTGCGACATCGCTGGCCGTCCTGTTTATGAACGTCTTCGTGATCCTGGGATCCTTTGCGGGTGGAGCGGCGCTTGACGCTTGGGGTCCGTGGCGGCATTTCCGGGCGAGTATCTTCGGCACGTTGGCAACCGGCGCGGCAATCCTCGCCTGTGGCAGCGCGACCGGAACAGTCCTTGCCGGCGCGGTGCTCCTGGGCTTTGTGATAGGATTCGCCCAGCCCGTCGCCACGTCCTATCCGGCGTATCTCACCGACGACCCCGTCGAGCTCAAAGACATCAACTCCGCCATCGCCATGCTCTCCAACGTGAGCATTATCGTCGGCCCCACACTGGGCGGCTTTGTCGCGGCGGCTGCATCGTCACACGCGGTGTTTTTGCTCATGATGATCTTTGCCGTACTGGCGCTCGTCGCCGGTTGGGGCTTTAGGCCGCAAGCAGGTCGCGTCGCCGCGCGCGAAAGTGCTCCCGCGGATAGCAGCACAACGGCAAGTACTGCCATTCAAAGCTCCGACTCCAATAAATCCACCCGCGTCACCTTCGTGACCAGCATCAAGACAGTCTTTACCAACAGCGTCCTCGCCCTGCTGTTCTGCATTATTTTCCTTTCGAACTTTGGCTATGGCGCCTTCGATCCACTGGAGTCATTCTTCTACCGTGATGTCCTGCATGTCGGTGTCGAGTGGATGGGCTGGCTCTCGTCCGCCTGCGGCGTGGGCGCGGTGCTGGGCGCCGTGGTCGCGCTCCGCTTGCCGCCGCACCTGGTCAACCTTAAGACGCTGCTTGTGGCGCTTCTGTCCGTGGGCCTGGGAAGTTTGCTCTATGTGGGGACACCGTACGTGGGCGTAGCCCTTGTCGGCCAGATTGCCCTGGGCGTGGCCTGGGGCGTCGTCAACCCGCTCCACAACACGATCGTGCAAACGACGGCCCCGCTCGAACAGCTCGGTCGCGTCAACTCGGTCATGGGCTTTGGCAGCATGTTCGCCGGCGTGGCGCCGCTGGCGATTGCCCCGTGGCTGGCGGCGACGTTTGGCGTGCAGCAGACGCTCATCGGGGCGGGTATGGTCGTGACGGCGGTTCCCGCGGCACTGCTGCTGTTTGGACGCCGGCATTTGGATCGTGCCGCAAAGCAGTAAAAACCATCACAACATTCGATGAAAATCGCGATTTTGTCGAATAACGTCGAATGTTGTGATGGTTTGCGCCCCGGGTCATGCCATCCTGCGGATCCGGCCACCACAAAGGGGCCAGGCACCTTTGTGGCGGTTTTCGCTATGGACGGTGCGGTTTCGCTGCAGAACCGCCGGCCCGCCGCCTGCCAACCGCCACCCTCGTTACGTTTTCGCTGCATTTGGGTAAAGCGCCTGCTCCAAGCCGGCGTTGCCTTGTATACTAGAGCGGTTTAACTGTTATGCGGAAGGGAGCGCCTATGGCACTCAGCGAGAAAGACGTGCGCGGTATCGCCGAGTACGCAAAGATCGCACTGACCGATGACGAGCTCGCCCAGATGACGTCCTACATGAACGATGCCGTCCAGATGCTCGAGCCCGTCTTGCAATATGACTTGCCCGACGTGGAGCCCACGTTCCATCCCATCGGAAGCCTGTCCAACGTGATGGGCGATGACCTGCGCGAGCCCGAGCGCGACCTGCCGCTCGACGTCGCGCTCGAAAACGCCGGCAGCGCGCGCGACCGCTACTTCCGCGTGCCGTCCATTTTGGGAGAGGGGGAGAGCGAGTAATGGCGCAGAGCTTCGATTCCCTTACCGCTGTCCAGATTGCCACGGGCGTTGCCGCTGGCGACTTTACCGCTACCGAGGTGGCCCAGGCCTCCCTTGCCGCCATCGAGGCGCGCGAGGGCGGGGTCCAGGCATTCCTGCAGGTGGCGCCCGAGCTTGCGCTCGAGGCCGCCGCGCGCGTGGATGCCGATCGTGCCGCAGGTAAGCCGCTGCCCCCGCTCGCGGGCGTGCCGCTGGCCATCAAGGACAACATGAACCTTGTGGGCACGCGCACCACCTGCGCTTCCCGCATGCTCGAGAACTACCAGAGCGTCTACACTGCCACCTGCGTCCAGCGCATGCTCGATGCCGGCTGCCTGCCCATGGGCAAGGCCAACATGGACGAGTTTGCCTTTGGCAGCTCCACCGAGAGCTCGGCGTTCCACCGCACCAACAACCCCTGGGATACCGAGCGCGTGCCCGGCGGCTCCTCGGGCGGCTCCGCTGCCGCCGTCGCTGCGGGCGAGGTCGCGCTCTCGCTGGGCTCGGACACCGGCGGCTCCATTCGCCAGCCGGCGTCGCTGTGCGGCGTGGTGGGCTTTAAGCCCACATATGGCGCCGTGAGCCGTTACGGCGTGGTCGCCTTTGGCTCGTCGCTCGACCAGGTGGGCCCCTTCGGCCGCACGGTCGAGGATGTCGCGCTGGCCATGAACGCGCTTACCGGCGCGGGCCACGATCCCTACGACTGCACCAGCCAGGATTGCGCCGTCGACTTTACCGAGCATCTCAACGACAGCATCGAGGGTAAGCGCGTGGGTATCATCCCCGCGTTTATGGAGGCCGAGGGCCTGACGCCCGAGGTCAAGGCCGCTGTTCAGCGCGCCGCCCAGGAGCTGCAGAACCAGGGCGCCGAGCTGGTCGAGGTCGACCTGCCGCACCTGGATGCCGCCATCGCCGCCTACTACGTCATCGGCCCGGCCGAGGCGTTCTCCAACCTGGCCCGCTTCGACGGTATTCGCTACGGCTATCAGGAGGAGGGCTGCGCCAACCTGTCCGACCAGAGCTCGCTGTCGCGCGCCCACGGCTTTGGCGCCGAGGCCAAGCGCCGTCAGATGCTCGGCGCCTACCTGCTGAGCTCGGGCGTGTACGACAAGTATTACTACGCTGCGCAAAAGGCCCGCACGCTCATCACGCAGGACTACGACATCGCGTATGCCAAGGTGGACACCATCCTCATGCCCGCCTCGCCGCGCACGGCCTTTAAGTTTGGCGAGATCAGCGACCCCACGCAGATGTACCTCTCCGACCTGTACACCATCTCGCTCAACATTTGCGGCAACGGTGGTATCTCGGTGCCCCTGGGCTTGGGCGAGGATACTCAGCTGCCCGTTTCTGCCCAGCTGGTGGGTCCGGCGTTTAAGGACCGTCAGCTGCTCACGTTTGCCCGCGCCCTGGAGCGCGGCTTTGCCGATGCCGCCACGGGTGCGCCCGCGCTTTCCGTCGCGCCCGATTTTGCCGGGAAGGGAGGCGAGCTGTAATGAAGGAGCTTTCCGAGGTCCTGCAGGATTGGGAGGCCGTGATCGGCCTGGAGATTCATACCGAGCTCACCGCACTCGATACCAAGATGTTCTGTAACTGCAAGCTCAGCCACGATGACGAGCCCAACGCCAACGTGTGTCCGGTGTGCTTGGGCCTGCCCGGCGCCCTGCCGGTGCCCAACAAGCGCGCCATCGAGAGCATCGTTAAGGCCGGCCTCGCCACCAACTGCGAGATCCAGCGCCACTCGATGTTCTACCGCAAGCACTACTTCTATCCCGATATGGCCAAGAACTTCCAGACCACGCAGGGTCCGGTCGCCTTTGCCATGTACGGTCACCTGGACCTGGACGTGACTGGTCGCGGCGCTGCAGAGCGCCCCGATTGCGCGTTTGGCGAGGCCGAGGCCCAGAGCCTGGCGAGCGCCTCGGCCAACGCCGAGGGCCTGTCTACGTCCATGACGTCGACCATGCGCGAGGGCAATCAGCGTGCCGGCCATCTGGCCAGCTATGACGCGTCCAACCTGCAGATGCCCGAGCGTCGCGAGGACGGTTCCTACACGGTGCCCATCCGCATCCTGCGCATCCACATGGAGGAGGACGCTGCCAAGATGGTGCACGTGGGCGGTGCCGAGGGCCGCATTACCGCCGCGGCCGAGTCGCTCGTCGACTACAACCGCTGCGGCACGCCTTTGATTGAGCTCGTGACTGAGCCCGACTTACGTACGCCTGAGGAGGCTCGCCTGTTTATGGAAAAGCTCCGTCGCATCTTTGTGACGCTGGGCATTTCGGACTGCTCGATGGAGAAGGGTTCCATGCGCTGCGACGGCAACGTGTCGCTGCGCCGCCGCGGCGAGACCAAGCTGGGTACCAAAACCGAGCTTAAGAACCTCAACTCGTTTAAGAGCCTGCACGACGGCCTTGCCTACGAGATTTGCCGCCAGGCCGAGGTGCTCGAGGAGGGCGGCATTATCTATCAGGAGACCCGCCACTGGGAGCCCAGCCGCAAGCGTACCGTGGTCATGCGTGTGAAGGAGACGGCTGACGACTATCGTCTGTTCCCCGACCCCGACTTGGCGCCGTTCGATCTGGACGACGAGTTCATCGATCGCTGCCGAGGTGAGATTCCCGAGCTGCCCGATACCAAGCGCGCCCGTTTTGAGGCCGATTTTGGCATTAAGGCGGCCGATGCCGAGCAAATCGCCGGTGACCCGGAGTTTGCCGAGTTCTTTGAGGCCTCCGCTGCCGGTATGGCTGGCAAGGAGGCCCAGACGGTTGCAAACTTGCTGGTGAACGAGATGATCGCCTACCTTAAGGGCGCGGGCGTGTCGCTCGCCGAGTCCGGCATCGCGCCGGCTCAGGTGGCAGCGCTTGCCAAGCTGCTGGCGACCGATGCCATCAGCTCCAACCAGGCTCATGAGGTCTTTGAGGCCATGGCCCAGACCGGCGACGACCCCAACAAGATCGTCGACGAGCGCGGTATGCGTCAGGTGAGCGATGCCGGCGCGCTGCAGCCGATTGTGGACGAGGTGCTGGCAAACTGTGCCGAGCAGGCACAGCAGTATCGTGACGGCAACCAGAAGGTCATCGGCTTTTTGGTGGGCCAGTGCATGAAGGCGAGTCGCGGCAAGGGTAACCCGAAGCTCTTCAACGAGTTGCTGAGAACGTCGCTCTCGTAAGCGGGAACCGAGGGGCCGGGCGCAGGGCCTTGCCTCTCAATTTCGGACAGTCCTGACTCACGACGGAGGCGCCACTGGCGCCTCCTGTTCGTGCGGAACTCATTGAGAGGCAAGGCCCTGCGCCCGGCCCCTCGGTTCCGTGGCGACTCGGCCGTTCTGGTCAGTCGGGCTGAATGGAAATAGAGTGAATGGGCGCGCCGTTGGCGCGCCCATTGTTTTTGAAGGGAACTCATTTTGAGCAAGCGCCCGCCCTGCCGGGGCTCCCGGGTTCCGTGGCGACTCAGCCGTTCTGGTCAGTCGGGCTGAATGGAATTTGGTGAATGAGGGTGCCGTTGGCACCCTCATTTTTTTGTGGATGTGGCGCAGGGACGGTCCCTTGGTCACATTTTTGGGCTGTGGAAAGCGAAGCTTAATACTTTTCCCGAGAAGTGAACGACCTTATTTGGACCTCTGAAGCATCGACACTATTTGGACGCTGTTTCCTGCGGTTTTGCCGAGTTTTCCCTGCGGTTTTGTTACTAAAAAATGCGGATGCTTCAGGGGTCCGATTTTGCTCGTTCACTTCTCGGGAAAAGTATTAGACCTCGATTTGCTGGGACGGGGGAGAGTCTTTCTTGGATGCCGGAGATGTACGTTGTGGCAGACGGATTGTCGAAAGTCGGCCGGTCTGCACCCTAAGATTTCCAGAAAGTTAACCATTTTTGACCTTAATAGTTAGTCCTTCTTAACTATTATCCAAAAGGGTGCTCATGCAAACTTATTCACTTGGGTGCTGAGGCACCGTGCCGTGTCCAATGCGGCAAAAGGGAGAAGCAACATGAAGAAGCCGACGTTTAACACCCTGCTTGTCGGTGGCGGTTTTCTGCTTGGTACGGCTGGCATCAAGCTGCTCGCCAGCGCTCCGGTAAAGAATGCCTGCGTGCAGGGCATTGCGTGCGGCATGCTGCCGTCGAGTACATCGTGGCGCACGGCATCGCTTCGTCCATCGAAGGGCGTCGCGCCATCATCGGTTCCGCCCATTTTGTATTCGAGGATGAGGGCGCGCAGCTCGAGTCCGACATTAAGGAGCAAATCGAGCCTCAGATGCAGGGCCTGTCGCCGCTGTATTTGGCGGTCGATGGCAAGGTCGTCGGCGTGCTCGGCATCGAGGACCCGCTCAAGCCTGGGGTCCGTGAGGTCATCGCCGACCTGCATGCTCTGGGCGTCAAGCATGTCGTTATGTTCACAGGCGATTCCGAGCGCACGGCCGAGCGCATTGCGCGAGAGGCAGGGGTCGACGAGTTTAAGGCCGAGCTGCTGCCCGAGGACAAGTACGCGTATGCGGAGCGCATTAAGGGCGAGGGGAGCCATGTTGTCATGGTGGGCGACGGCGTCAACGATTCGTCGGCACTCGCTTTGGCCGACGTGGGGCTTGCAATGGGTGGCGGAAGCGACATCGCCAAGGAGGTCGCCGATATCATCCTGACCGATGCGGATCTTGCTGCGATCGTGCGCCTGCGCCGCATGAGCCAGGGTCTTGTTGATCGTTTGACGAGCTCCTACTCTAAGGTGATGCTCACCAACTCGGCGCTCTTGTCACTGGGCATTACCGGCACGATTGCCTCGCAGGCATCGTCGCTGCTGCACAACGGCTCGACGATCGCCTACAGCCTGAGCAACGCGAAGGCATATCTGCGTTAGGAGACGTGTTTGCCCACGTTATCTGGCATGCGCCCAGACGGCATCGGTGTCGTCCGGATGCAGGCCTTTTGTATTTGACCATTTGATAGCGTCTCTATATAGAGTTGCTATCGAGGCTAGCAATTGAAGGGAGCGAGATCGACGTGGGTGCTGCTAGCGGCATGGCGCAGGTGAACGTTCGCGTGGATCGCCAGGTCAAGAACCGCGCCGAGGAGGCGCTGCGGCTTTCGGGCGGGTCACTGCCCGAGCTCATCAAAAAGGTGGTGGCCAAGGTTGCGCAGGGTGGCGGTTCGTGCGAAGAGGTGTTGTCGGCCATTGACGACCAGCCGCCTAGCGCTGGTGCCACCTCGCCGTTTGTCGCATCATGGGCGGCGGTGGATCAGATTTACGCGGACCTGGGCATCGCTACGTCGCCCGTATCCGACGATCGCGATTGGGACACAATCTATTCCGAAGCCATGGATGAGCATTATCGCCAAAAGGGGATGATCCTGTGAGTGGAGGTCCCCTTAGGATCATGGTGGATGCCAACGTATGGGTCGATTCGTTTTGCGCCGACCATACCGAGTCGCTTGCCGCGCGTACGTTTATTGGGCAGGCGACGGAGACGGGGGCGTTGCTGTTCTTTCCGGTGCATATTGCCAAGGACGTGCTGTACGTTGTCCAACACGAGCTGAAGCGTAGCGTTCTTGCCGGCGGGGGAGCGCTCGACGAGGCATCTGTCCGTGCAATTGGCGATGCGGCGTTGGCGTTTGTTCGGAACATGACCGAAAACGCCACGGCCGTGGGTACTGATGCATCCGATCTGTGGCTAGCCGACAAATATCTGACGCTCCATCGCGATTACGAGGACAACTTGGTACTCGCCGCGTGCAAGCGCGCGCAGATCGATTACTTGGTGACCAACAATCGCAAGCTGCTCGAACATGCCGATCTTGCAGCAAAGACCCCGCGCCAAATGATGCCGATTCTAGCTTTGGCCGAACGTGGTGGCGCGGCTATCGGTTAGCGCGAACTGTTTGCGTGGCCTTCGGAACGTCGGCGCTCAGAAGGCCACGCATCCTTTAATTACAAAAGCGCTGCCTTGATGACGGGAGCTTCGACGAGCTTCTCGGCGGCCTTTTCGTCGGAATCGTTTAGTGCTGCTAGACTGCGGTAGACCCACTCGTTGACCTGGGTGTTCTTGACGCCTGCGGTCTGCATAAGGGCGCCTACCTCGCGGATTGCTGCGAGCAGATCGGCTTTGGGACCCGCGAGCTCGACCTCGATGCCGTGGTAGGCGGCCACGCCGCGGTTCTCGCTCACGTGGTCGATAAAGCCCGCGACGGTCTCAAACTGCTGGGCGAGAGCTGCATCATCGTCAGCGTCCAGCGCAACAAGGGCGTTCGATACCGTGAGGGCGGGATGTCCACAGGGGACAAAGCCTTCGATGACATCCATGGCTTCGGTAATGGTCGAGCCCAGGCCTGCGAGGGCATTGATGAGTTGCTGCTTGGTATCCATAACGGTCCTTTCGACGGGTCAATTTTGCTTGGCGAAAATATACGTGACGTGTTCAGTGGCAAAAATGCGAAGTATGGTACACATTAGGGTCTTCACAGCTCGTGCATAGAGCAGGTGTCTGCCTTTAGAACGTGGTAAGATAGCTATCCACGAGCGGGGTTTACCCCGCGTGTTCCTTGAAAAGTCGACGGTTATCGGGTGTTTGCAGGCCCGATACCATCCAGACTTTCCCAACATTCGGGGGCGACTGGTTTCGACACGATAGCTCTGAGAGAGGAAGCAAGCCGAGGTCTCCTCGCCTCGTTAAACAGGGGTACCGTCAAATTGAATTGACAACAACTCTTCTTTTGAGCCTATGGCTCTCGCTGCTTAGTTTATAGCGGCGCGTCAACCCGGTGATTTCCCCGACACCGGCGCGACGTCATGTTAGGGGAATGCTCCCGCGCACGTAATCGGTATGGCGCGGGCTAAGACCGAACCGGTTGGGATGCCGCGAGCGTGTCGCTGCGCGCAAAGCGTCCGAGACTAAACCAGCGACTGAGCTTGGAGATGCCAATCAGGGGGCTTTCGTGGACCGGAGTTCGATTCTCCGCGCCTCCACCAATAGTTACAGGCAGGTAGAGAAGTGTTTCTACCTGCTTTTTTATTACTTATAGATACCGCGGAGAATCGAACTCTATGCAGGGCGCGGGCGTAAAGAAAACGCGTAAGCGTTTTTAGCCCGCGGGCGAGGACGCCGGCAGGCGGCCGAAGCCGGTGCGGATTTGCGAAGCAAATACGCGGATTCTCCGCGCAAAGCCTCGACCCTATATAGATGCGATGCCGATCGGATGACAGCCGGCAACGCCCTGCGCCAGCGTCATCCCCGCACCGCGGAGAATCGAACTCTGTGCAGGGCGCGGGCGTAAAGAAAACGCGTAAGCGTTTTTAGCCCGCGGGCGAGGACGCCGGCAGGCGGCCGAAGCCGGTGCGGATTTGCGAAGCAAATACGCGGATTCTCC